>CBFGOD010000160.1:0-9352 GCA_965650295.1 uncultured Shinella sp.
CGGACGGCGCGACCCGCGCGAGCTGAGCACGAGCGAGGCGAAGGCCGTCATCGACGAGCTGGAGGCCATGCAGGTCTTCTATGTCAACATCGGCGGCGGCGAACCCACCGTCCGCCCTGACTTCTGGGACCTCCTGGACTACGCCACCAGCCACCACGTCGGCGTGAAGTTCTCCACCAACGGCGTCCGCATCACCCCCGAGGCGGCCCGCCGGCTGGCCCGCAACGACTACGTGGACGTGCAGATCTCCCTCGACGGGGCGACCGCGGAGGTCAACGACGCGGTGCGCGGGGCCGGTTCGTACGCCACCGCGCTTCGGGCCATGGAGAACCTCGCCGCGGCCGGGATGAAGAACTTCAAGCTCTCCGTCGTGTGCACCCGGCACAACATCCCCCAGATGGACGCCTTCAAGGCACTCGCCGACCGCTACGGCGCCCAGTTGCGGCTCACCCGGCTGCGCCCGTCCGGCCGCGGCGCCGATGTCTGGGACGACCTGCGCCCGGCCCGGGAGCAGCAGCGCCAGCTGTACGACTGGCTGCTGGCACACGGCGAGTCGGTGCTGACCGGTGACTCGTTCTTCCACCTGTCCGCCTACGGTCAGGCGCTGCCCGGCCTCAACCTGTGCGGCGCCGGCCGGGTGGTGTGCCTGGTCGACCCGGTCGGGGACGTGTACGCGTGCCCCTTCGCGATCCACGACGAGTTCCTCGCCGGGAACGTGCGCGATCCCGGCGGCTTCACCAAGGTGTGGCGGGAGTCCGCGCTGTTCCGCGACCTGCGTTCGCCCCAGTCCGGCGGAGCCTGCGCCTCCTGCGGGTTCTACGACACGTGCAAGGGCGGCTGCATGGCCGCCAAGTTCTTCACCGGGCTGCCGCTGGACGGCCCCGACCCCGAATGCGTCCAGGGCTACGGCGAGGATCTGCTGGCCGAACGCCCGGCGGACCGGGCCCACCTGCCGCGCCCCTCCCAGGACCACTCCCGGCGACGGCCGGTGGACCTGCCGCTGCCGGCCCTCCGCGCGGACCTGGAACGCCCTCCCGTCAGCGACTGCGCCCAGGACCCCTTGGCCGGGCTGCAGCTCGCCCAAGCTCCGTCACCCCAGCACGAGAAGAGTTGACGCATGCCCCAGAACCCCTGGTTCGAGACGGTCGCCGAGGCCCAGCGCCGGGCGAGGAAACGCCTGCCCAGCAGCGTCTACGGAGCACTCGTCGCCGGCTCCGAGCACGGCCGTACGATCGACGACAACGCCGCGGCCTTCGTCGACCTCGGCTTCGCCCCGCACGTCGTGGGCCATCATGCCGAACGCGACCTGACCACGACCGTCCTCGGCGTCGAGACGGCGTTCCCCGTGCTGATCTCTCCCACCGGTGTGCAGGCCGTGCACCCGGAAGGAGAGGTCGCCGTGGCGCGGGCCGCGGCGAACCGGGGCGTCATCATGGGGCTGAGCTCCTTCGCGAGCAAACCGGTGGAGGAGGTCGTCGCGGCCAACCCCGACACCTTCTTCCAGCTGTACTGGAGCGGCACCCGGGACAGCATGGTGCAGCGTATGGACAGGGCCAGGTCCGCGGGCGCCAAGGCGCTCATCGCCACCCTCGACTGGTCCTTCTCCCACGGCCGCGACTGGGGAAGCCCGCAGATCCCCGACAAGCTCGACGTGAGGACCATGGCGAAGTTCGCTCCCGACGTGCTGCCCCGCCCCCGGTGGCTGTGGACGTATCTGCGCTCCGGCCGGCTTCCCGACCTCACGGTCCCCAACCTCCGCCCCCCGGGCGGCGAAGCACCCACCTTCTTCGGCGCCTACGGCGAGTGGATGCAGACCACCCCGCCCACCTGGGAGGACGTCGCCTGGCTCCGCAAGGAGTGGGGCGGGCCCTTCCTGCTCAAGGGCGTGACCCGGGTGGACGACGCCAAACGGGCCGTCGACGCCGGGGTGACGGCGATCTCGGTGTCCAACCACGGCGGCAACAACCTCGACACCACTCCCGCCACCGCCATCATGAAGGCCTGCGTCAATTGCTCGGCCGAAGGTGACCGTTGCTATGACCCGGCGGAAAACCCGGCCCTCAAGCGCGAAATCCGCGCTGCCAAGAAGAGCCAGGTTCCGGAAAACTACATCAAGCGCGTCATCCAGTTCGCCAAGCAGGGCTACAAGGACCTCGAGTTCAAGACCTACGACACCGACTGGGATTCGGAAGCCTACCTCACCGTCTCCGGCCAGAACTCCAACAACTCCGTCTCGCTGAAGGACGACTTCCTGCGGGCCGTGGAGAATGATGGCGACTGGAACCTGACCGCCCGCAAGGACGGCAAGGTCATGAAGACGCTGAAGGCCCGCGACCTCTGGGAGCAGATCTCCTACGCCGCCTGGGCATCGGCCGATCCGGGCCTGCACTTCAACACGACGATGAACGACTGGCACACCTCGCCGGCCGAAGGCCCGATCCGTGCATCCAATCCGTGCTCGGAATACATGTTTCTCGACGACACGGCCTGCAACCTCGCCTCGCTGAACCTGCTTCAGTTCAAGGATGCGGCCACGAAGAACATCAACATCGCCGATTACGAGCACGCCGTGCGCCTCTGGACCGTCGTGCTCGAAGTCTCCGTGATGATGGCGCAGTTCCCCTCGCGCCAGATCGCCGAGCGCTCCTACGAATACCGCACGCTCGGCCTCGGCTACGCCAATATCGGCGGCCTCTTGATGTCTTCGGGCATCCCGTACGACTCGACGGAAGGCCGCGCCATCGCCGGTGCGCTGACCGCGATCATGACCGGCGTGTCCTATGCGACCTCTGCCGAAATGGCGAGCGAGCTCGGCCCGTTCCCGAACTTCGAGCCGAACCGCGACAACATGCTGCGCGTCATGCGCAACCATCGCCGCGCGGCTTACGGCGAGACCACCGGCTATGAGGCCCTCTCGGTCAACCCGGTCGCCCTCATCCATGACGAGTGCCCGGACCAGACCCTGATCGTCCACGCCAAGGCTGCCTGGGACAAGGCCGTCGCACTCGGCGAGAAGCACGGCTACCGCAACGCCCAGACGACCGTTATCGCGCCGACCGGCACGATCGGCCTCGTCATGGATTGCGACACGACCGGCATCGAGCCCGACTTCGCGCTGGTGAAATTCAAGAAGCTCGCCGGCGGCGGCTACTTCAAGATCATCAACCGCGCCGTTCCGGAAGCGCTGCGCACGCTCGGCTATTCGGAAAGCCAGATCGCCGAGATCGAGGCCTATGCCGTCGGCCATGGCAACTTCAATCAGGCGCCGGCGGTCAATCCCGGCTCGCTGAAGGCCAAGGGCTTCCCGGACGACAAGATCGAAGCCGTCAATGCCGGCTTGAAGTCCGCCTTCGACATCAAGTTCGCCTTCAACCAGTGGACGCTCGGCGCCGACTTCCTGAAGGACGTGCTGAAGGTTTCGGACGCCCAGCTCTCCGACATGTCCTTCAATCTCCTGGAGCATATCGGCTTCACGAAGAAGGAAATCGAAGCCGCCAACATCCACGTCTGCGGTGCGATGACGCTGGAAGGCGCGCCCTTCCTCAAGGCCGAACACCTCGCCGTGTTCGATTGCGCCAATCCCTGCGGCAAGATCGGCAAGCGTTACCTCTCGGTCGAAAGCCACATCCGCATGATGGCGGCCGCCCAGCCGTTCATCTCGGGCGCAATTTCCAAGACGATCAACATGCCGAACGAGGCGACCGTCGAGGATTGCAAGAACGCCTACATGCTCTCGTGGAAGCTCGCGCTGAAGGCCAACGCCCTCTATCGCGACGGTTCCAAGCTGTCCCAGCCGCTCAACGCCTCGCTGATCGAGGACGAAGAGGACGAGGACGATGCAATCGAGGCGCTGGTCGCCGCGCCGGCTGCCGCACAGGCGGTGACCGTGACGGAAAAGATCATCGAGAAGATCATCGAACGCGTTTCGCGCGACCGTGAAAAGCTGCCGAACCGCCGCCAGGGCTACACCCAGAAGGCCGTCGTCGGTGGTCACAAGGTGTATCTGCGCACCGGCGAATTCGGTGATGGCCGCCTCGGCGAAATCTTCATCGACATGCACAAGGAAGGTGCCGCCTTCCGTGCGATGATGAACAACTTCGCCATCGCCATCTCGCTCGGTCTCCAGTACGGCGTGCCGCTCGAAGAATATGTGGAGGCCTTCACCTTCACCAAGTTCGAGCCGGCCGGCATGGTTCAGGGCAACGACGCGATCAAGAACGCGACGTCGATCCTCGACTACGTCTTCCGCGAACTTGCCGTCTCCTATCTCGGCCGTCATGACCTCGCGCATGTCGACCAGTCGGACTTCTCGAACACCGCGCTTGGCAAGGGCATCCAGGAAGGCAAGACCAACCCGTTCTCGACCGGCTGGACGCGCGGCCACAAGCCGACGCTCATCCAGGGCGGCCAGACCGAGCGTCAGCTCTCCGAGCCCAAGGGTGCAGCCACCGCCGCTCCCGCCAAGGCAGCCTCGAGCGGCAACGTAACGGCCTTCGCCGGCAACGCCGCCCGCAAGCTGGAGCCGACCGTCGCCGCCAGCACCCACGAAATCGTCGCCTTCAAGCGCGATTACGAGGAGCGTGCCGCCGAGCTGGCCGAGGAAATCGCCGACGACGCTGCCGAGGAAGCAGAAGGCATCACCGCCCTCTTCTCCGACAAGGCCGCCGCCGAAGCCGCAAGCGCCAAGGCCGACGCCAAGAAGATCGAAAACGAACGCCGCATGCGCTCCATCGCGCAGGGCTACACGGGCAACATGTGCTCGGAGTGCCAGAATTTCACGATGGTGCGCAACGGCACGTGCGAGAAGTGCGACACCTGCGGCGCGACGAGCGGGTGCTCTTGACTACGCTCTGACGTGCTACGCCGCATTCGGAGAAATGCGGCGTAGCTCCTGATTTGCGTCCCAGGGACCCGCAGAAATGCGCCCGGCAGGAAAATGCGTGAACACCAAGTGCGCGACCACTCAACTAATATGGATTCCCATCCCAGTTGAGTGGTCTCCACTTGCGTTTATCCAGCCGTTGTTGCCGAATAAGTCGCGTGGCGTGCCATGCGTTGACTGCCAGGTGATCAACCGTATTTTGTCGCGTCTCCGGACCATCAAAATGCGGCGACGGAAAAAAGGAGCAAGTCAGGAGCAACCTCGTCTCTTATGCAAGATTTGAAAGCTCGATCAAATTTAAGTCGGGATCGCGAATATAGACCGACGTAATCGGGCCGGTGGCACCAGTTCTCATAACTGGTCCCTTTTCGATAACCACGCCAAGCTCGTTCAATGTCGTGACGACTTCCGGCACCGGCGTTATGGTGATAAAGCATAAATCCGCAGATCCCGGCGTTGGCCGACTACTCTTTGGTTCGAATTCCTTTCCCTTCTGGTGAAGATTGATCTTTTGAACTCCGAATCTGAGGGCCTTTCGCCCCTCTCCGAAGGTTTCAACAGACATGCCCAGAACGTTGGAATAGAAGTCACAGGTGACTTCCAAATCTGTGACCGTCAGAACAAGATGGTCAATACTGCTTATGCGTATCATGTGATTGTCCTTTGAGCACGGTCGAGGATCTGGCGGGCTCGTGCGACGACCGGCGCATCGATCATTTGGCCGTCTACCCTCACGGCGCCACCGCTGCATTCCGCCATCGCGTGTATCCGCGACGCCCATTCGAGCTCCTGCTCACTTGGTGCGAACGCGTGCTTTGCGGGCTTTATTTGAACAGGGTGTATAAGAAGTTTTCCCGTGAACCCCAACTCGACCGCATGGGCGCAGTCGGACTTTACGGTGTCTTCGTCCGCGATAGCGGTGGTTACGCCATCGATAGGGCCGGCTATCCCGGCCAGACGAGACGCGTACACAAGCTGGCTACGGGGCATCAACAACGATTGCCGCGTATGCCCCATCGACAGGTCCGCAGCGTAATCGATGGAGCCGAAAGCGAGCCGTCGCACCGCTTTCGCGATCGAGACGACGTTCTCAATGCCAGCTGCACTTTCGATCAAGGCGACGACGGGCAAGCCCGTGCGCTCACCGACAACCTGGGCGTCACGCGCACTCTCTGCCTTGGGCAGCATTACGGCGTCGACCGGAAGACCGGAAACTATAGCAAGATCTTCAGCATGCCACGGCGTGCCCACGGCGTTGATACGAACGATCAAAGGCACGGCGGCTTGAGTGAGGCTAGTTGCGAGACTCGACCTTGCGTCCGCCTTGTTTGCCTGGGCAACAGCGTCTTCGAGATCGATAACCACTGCGTCAGCGCCAGATGAGACCGCCTTCTGTATCCGGTCCGGACGGTCGCCGGGAACGAACAGATGGAGACATGTGTGGTCGATTGCCTTAGTCATGCGCACCGACACCAACGCTACGATGTTCGCGCTCCTGCCCATCTCCACCACGAACGAGGTGGGTCACGTTTTTGAGGTTGTCGAGATTGGCGATCCGCGTGAACAGCTCCTCGGCCTGACCGTGGCCCAGCACCGGCCCGGCGAGCATAACGAACTTGTCGCGGAAATCTTCTTCGGTGGGAAAGTTCTCTGGCTCGCCCCGCGGATCGACAATATGCCGATCGAAATCGCCCGCGTCGGTTCGAATCCTCACGTAGGCGCCGAAGGGATGCGTCAACCCTTCCAGCCGCACGTCTCGGATTACGGCAATACGAGTTGCCATCGCATCCACGTCGGCATGACCGAGCAAGGAATAATCATCCCAACCAAACTCGCCCTTCAATAGGGCCACCGCTGCTGTGAAGGGCATTGAAAACTGGCCTTCCACGACGCTCCGCGGGTGCCTCTTCTCATCCAGCGGGGCGCCGGTGAGTGTGATTCCATTCCGATGAAGCCCAATCTCGACGGCCTGAACGGACTGAGGAGATATGGCATTCTCTTTACGAAGCGCGAGAATTCCATCGATCGCCGCATGGGTATATCGGCAGCTCGGATAAGGCTTGACGCCGATCCTCATCGTCTCATAAGTCGTGCCCAGCCCATCGATCGCCTTCTCCGGCAGCGCGCCGTCGGAGTAGCCTTGCAGGAAGCCATGCTTGCCTTCGACCGCTTGTGACGAGCCGAGGAACCCTTCCCTCGCCAATGTTGCCGCAATGACGCCGTTCATCGCCGCCGCTCCAACCTGGAAGCGTTTATTCCAGGCGCCGTTGACCAGGAACTGAAGCGAGCCGGCGGCCTGGCTTGCCGCCACTCCGTAGGCAGACTCAATCCTTTTCGGATCGAGCGCGTATAAATTGCCGACCGCGGCGGCCGCGCCGAAGACGCCGGCCGTTGCCGTCGGGTGAAACCCGCGCGCATAGTGAGCCGTCGGGTCCAGAGCATTGCCAAGCCGACAGCAGACCTCGTAGCCGGCGACAACTGCGGCGATGAGCGCCTTTCCGGATGCGCCGGTCAACTGGGCGGCGGCAAATGCGGCGGAGACCACCGGGGCGCTTGGATGCAGCGAACTGCTTGCATGGGTATCGTCGAAGTCGAGAGAGTGCCCGAACGCACCATTCAGCAAGGCTGCCACGGATGGCGCATACCCCTGTTGCAAGCCGAAGACGTTCGCATCTCCCTGACCACCAAGCCCAAGCTTGCGTACCATGGCGAGAATTGACGGCGTTGAGTCAGACTCCTTGCTGGCGCGAACGATGCTTCCAACCAGATCCGCGATAAGAAGCTTCGCCCGCTTTGCGACCTCGGGAGGCAAATCGCGGTATGAGAGCCCAGCCGCGTAATTGGACAGTATGCGAGTGACTTCGACCATGGTGACTTCCTCCCACCGACACGACGAGCAGCTTGTCACCGCATCCGCGTCTGGCTTCCTTTCCAGCACGCGAGCTGCGGGCCACCAATTAGGTTTTTGATTCCCGGCCTATATCGATTCCTTATGGCCTGACGGAATTACGCGCTACGCTTGGTGTTCGGCGTCTGATGGAGCAGCCTTCACGCCCTTCCATCGGCCGGTCTCCATCAACGACAGAAGCGTTGACCGGCACAACTCTTCCACCGCTCGCACAGCGTTGGTCATCGGTCTCGTCGCGCTGTGAACAAGGTTCACATCCCGCTCAATGACAGGATTCACGATCGCCCGATGGACAAGGCGTCCCTGGCGGAGCTCTAGGGCAATGGCGTTATATGGCAAAATCGAGTACCCAAAGCCCTCCTCGACCAGTTCCTTGATATTGCCATACGAGTCGACGTCGATCACCGTATTGAGCTTTCGATCGATCTCTGCCGCTTTCTTCTCCAGCAGTTCCCGAAGACCATGCGGGGCGCTGGGCAGGATCAAGGGAAGCTTGGCCACTTCGCCATATTCGAGCGTTTCGCCGGGTGCGAGCTTTGCAATGTTCAGAGGTTCTACCGGACCGAACAAGCAAAGCTCTTCCGTCAGAACTTGTCTTGATACGAGGTCCTTGTCGTTGAAAGACGTATAGATGACACCAAGGTCGATACGGCCGTGCTGCATCCATTCCAGAACGAAACCGCTCATCGCCTCGGCGATACGCAGCTTCACTTTCGGAAGCCGGCGTCGGGCCGCCATTATGAGCGGCACCGAGAGTATCTCGTTGATAGTTCCTGGTAGACCAAGTCTCACTTCGCCTTCCGGTTCGGCTTCGTGACCGCGGATCTCCCCCTCGGCGACGGCAACTTGGCCGAGGATGATCCTTGCGTGGCGAAGGAGAATTTCCCCTGCCTCTGTAGCAACCACACCCAAGGGGCTCCGGAACAGAAGCGGCGTTCTGAGGTCTGCCTCCATGTTGCGGACGTGATTGCTCAGCGCCGGTTGCGCGACGTTCAACACCGCGGCGGCCTTCGCAAAAGACCCCTGCTCCACGATGACTATGAAATATCTGAGCTGTCTGAGGTCCATTTCACACTCTCGGTCGATAGCTCCCCGCATAACGGAAAGTGTGGGTATTTTTGTCAAGCACTCGAAGAGGGCGTGTTATATTCACCCGCCGAGGCCCGAACAGCAGCTGCGACCCACCCATTTGCGTATCTCGATCTCGACTTGGCGCCAAGAGATAGAAGGTCATCGCTGAGCAACATCACAGCGTTCACCTAGAGAATTTCCGGTGAAATCCGGTTCACCGGAAATTCTAGGCTTTTGTTTTGAATGCATTATCCGACGCCGAAGTCACATCGCTTCGGCTGGAAATGCGCTAGATCAAGCAGCCTTTCGACGACTCTGCGTTGTTTTTTAGCGCCCCCCGATCTGGATCGAGCAAATTCATTCGCGTTGCCCACTTGCAGGTCAATCCAGGGAGACGGTAAATCGCTATCCCCGTAACGGGGCTATAGCGCGCTCGAATTCCGGCAGCACATCGAACAGATCCGCGACGAGGCCGTAGTCGGCGACCTGGA
>CBFGOD010000161.1:0-9294 GCA_965650295.1 uncultured Shinella sp.
CCGCCGGTGCCTTCGCCATTGTACTGGGCGACCAGCTCGGAGGCGCCGGGAATGGATTCGATCATCTTGGCGACCGGGCCGTCTGCCGCTTCGCGCTGCAGGAAGCCGAGCATCATGCCGATGGCCTTTTCAGCAAGGGCCGGATCGATGCCGACGGCATCGGCAACGCGGGTGACGAGATCGTTCATGGAAAATCCTCCGAAGGAATTGACGTTGACGTCAAGGTAAATGAACTCGCCGGCAAATTCAAGCCGGCTTCGTATTCCGGGGCAGGGGCACGAAGGCCTTGAAATCGTGTTGTTCCCGTGCCGGACTATCCTTATAACTTGCCTGAGACGATTCAATGAAAACCGTTATCGCGCGGCAATCCGCGCGGGCGGGAATCGGACGAGGAACCGGCAGTCAGGGAGTTTTCAACGTGGCGGATCCCATTCTTCAGGACGGCAAGCTTTATATCGGCACCAGCCGCAAGCCCGACGACACCAACAACAAGCCGGAATATCTGGACCTGAAATTCGGCAACCGCCATGGCCTCGTGACGGGCGCGACCGGCACCGGCAAGACGGTGACGCTGCAGATCCTCGCCGAGGGCTTTTCGAATGCCGGTGTGCCGGTGTTCTGCGCCGACGTGAAGGGTGACCTTTCGGGCATCGGCGCCATGGGCGAGCCGAAGGACTTTCTCCAGAAGCGCGCCGACCAGATCGGGTTCACGCCCTACGATTTCCAGGAATTCCCGGTCATCTTCTGGGATCTCTACGGCGAGAAGGGCCATCGCGTCCGCACCACCATGTCCGAGATGGGACCGCTTTTGCTGTCGCGCCTGATGAACGCGACGGATGCGCAGGAAGGCGTCATCAACATCGCCTTCAAGATCGCCGATCAGGGCGGCCTGCCGCTGCTCGACCTCAAGGATTTCCAGGCGCTGCTCAACTATATGGGCGAGAACGCCACGACGCTGTCCAACCAGTTCGGCTTCATCTCCAAGGCCTCGGTCGGCTCGATCCAGCGTGAATTGCTGATCCTCGAGCAGCAGGGCGCCGAACAATTCTTCGGCGAGCCGGCACTCAAGATCTCCGACATCATGCGCACCACCAATGACGGCCGTGGCGCGATCTCGGTGCTGGCCGCCGACAAGCTGATGATGAACCCGCGCCTCTACGGCACCTTCCTCTTGTGGATGCTCTCCGAGCTGTTCGAGGTGCTGCCGGAAGTGGGCGACCCGGAAAAGCCGAAGCTGGTCTTCTTCTTCGACGAGGCGCATCTGCTGTTCAACGATGCACCGAAGGTGCTGACCGAGCGCGTCGAGCAGGTCGTGCGCCTCATCCGCTCCAAGGGCGTGGGCGTCTATTTCGTCACGCAAAACCCGCTCGACGTGCCGGAAACGGTGCTCGCCCAGCTCGGCAACCGCGTGCAGCATGCGCTGCGCGCCTATACGCCGCGCGAGCAGAAGGCGGTGAAGACGGCGGCCGACACGTTCCGCCCGAACCCGGATTTCGACTGCGCCACCGTCATCACCAATCTCGGCACCGGCGAGGCGCTGGTCTCGACGCTGGAAGGCAAGGGCGCGCCCTCCATGGTGGAGCGCACGCTGATCCGCCCGCCGGCCTCGCGGCTCGGGCCGATCACCGATGCGGAGCGCAAGCAGCTCATGGGCGTCAGCCCCGTCGCCGGCCTCTATGACGAGGATTTCGACCGCGAATCCGCCTATGAAATCCTCACCGCCCGCGCCAAGAAGGCGGCCGATTCCGCCGCCGCACAGCAGCAGGCCGAGACCGAACAGCAAGCCGAGCAACCCTCCGGCGGCAGCCGCTGGACCTTGCCCGGCTTCGGCGACGACGAGCCGGCGGCACCCTCTGCCCCCAAGCAGGCCAAACCTCGCGCCGGCTATCAGCGTGAAACGGTGGCGGAAGCGGCGATGAAATCGGTGGCGCGAACCGTCGCGTCCTCGCTCGGCCGCGCGCTGGTGCGGGGCATCCTGGGCAGCCTGCGCCGCTAAGCGCGCGGGGTCCGAACGGAAAAAGCAAGGCGAGGCGAGGGGACATCATTCCCTCGCCTTTTTCGTCAGCCCTTCACGGCCACGATGAACAGTCGCGGAAAACGCAACAGCCGCCGGCCGTCCGC
Organism: uncultured Shinella sp.; assembly: GCA_965650295.1. Lineage (GTDB taxonomy): Bacteria > Pseudomonadota > Alphaproteobacteria > Rhizobiales > Rhizobiaceae > Shinella. Next base: position 2,122 of record CBFGOD010000161.1, read on the forward strand.
CATCGGCGCATAGGCCTTGGCGATGCGGCTCTCGTAGTCGGCGAGGAAACCGTCGCGCTGTTCGGCGGGAATGCGGTCGAGATAGGGGCGCAGCCCCGTGCCCTTCACCCATTCGACGATCGCGGCGGCATCCGCCATCGGATGATTGTAGGCGGTGTGCCAGACATCGACCCGCGCCGCCTTCGGCCCGAGCGCATCCATATAGGCGGCGGGCGCGGGCAGGGGCTTGCGGCGCGGCGTGCCGGCCTCGAAGGCGCTTTTCCAGGGGCCGGCCAGCGCGCTTTCCTCCATCAGCAGGTGCGACGGTTCGGAAAGATTGTCCGGCATCTGCACGGCGAGCGCGCCGCCGGGTCGAAGCCCGTCCATCAGGCTGGCGATGAGCGTGATGTGATCCGGCAGCCACTGGAAGACGGCATTGGCATAGAGCAGCGCGGCGGGCTCCGGCGGGCGCCATTTCGCCAGGTCGCATTCGACGAAATCGACACCCGGCAGGCGCTGGCGCGCGGCCTTCAGCATGTCGGATGCATTGTCGACGCCCTTGACGCCGCGTCCGGGGAAACGATCGACCATCAGCTCCGTCGAATTGCCGGGGCCGCAGCCGAGATCATAGACCGTGCCGGCGACGAGATTATCCGGCACCTGGGCGAGGAGATCGCGGGCCGGGCGCGTGCGTTCGTCCTCGAATTTCAAGTATTGGGCAGCGGACCAGGCCATGTCAGAGGCTTTCGAGCGAGGGTAGGATCAGCGAGGGGCCGAGATCGAAATATTCGTCCGGCATGTTGGCACGGTTGATCCAGACGGTGCGGAAGCCGAATTTCGCCGCACCTGCAATGTCCCAGCGGTTGGAGGACTGGAAGGAGACGGCGTTGGGATAGAGCCGGTAATGCGTCGTCACGAGATCATAGACGCTCGGCGCCGTCTTGTAGGTCTTCAGCGCATCGACGGAGAAGATGTCGTCGATGACGGTGTCGAGCGCGGCATTCTTCACCGCCGAGGCGAGCATGGACGGTGAGCCGTTCGACAGGATGGCGATATGCGCCCCGCGGCTCCTCAGCGCCTTGAGCACGGCCGGCACCTCGGGATAACAATCAAGCTTCCAATAGGCATCGAGCAGCTTTTGCCTGAGCGCCGGATCGACGCCGCCGACCCGCTTGAACGTATAGTCGAGCGCCTGTTCGGTCAGCTGCCAGAAATCGGCGTAAGCGCCCATCAAGGCCCGCGTCCAAGAATATTCCAGCTGCTTGGCGCGCCACATCTCCGAAAATGCCTGATAATTCGGCCCCACATCCCCGGCATGCCGCCGCACCGCCGCATGCACATCAAACAGCGTGCCATAGGCATCGAACACATAGGCGGCATGAGACATGGGGCGCGATTCCTCCAGCATTTACGAGGGATTGGGTGTTATCGGAGGGGGAATGTCAATTGTGGAGTTGAGGGGGCGGCTCTCGACAACGTTGGTGTTTTATCCGTAAGAGCAGAGAAGTTTGCGCATGTCGTGTTTCTATTGAACGCCGCACCTCAACGAAGGTTCAATAACTGGCAGCAGATGTCGCAACAGCGGCTATTGGCCCGAAGAAGACAAAGAGGGGGCCCGCGGTGAATGACCGCTTTGCGCGGCCGCTTAGAAAGTTCGTTCACACTGGAATAAGCGTAAATCAAGTAGCGACAGCGTTCGTAAAACTATTGAGTTTGCACTGGACGACTCTGTCTACTCGGCACTAATCTATACCAGAGAGGGTAGAGAGGGACGACGCATGGCACCACCTTTCATAAATTCGACAGGTCTAATCGGAAAGATTTTTGAGAAGATACAACAGGCAAAGGTACCGCCTCGTTACACACAAGATTTCCAAGCAACCGTTCTAGGTTATGGCTCTGGCAGCGCTAAGCCATTCATTCCGTTCTTGAAGCGACTTGGCTTTATAAATAGCGATGGAACACCAACGGAAATCTACACTCGTTTTCGTAACGCTGATAGCAGCGGCGCGGCAATGGCCGAGGCCATGCGACATGGGTTTTCCGACATATTTCAGAAAAATGAGTTCGCGCATGCACTGACGGACGACAAACTAAAAAACTTAGTCGTTGAAGTCACTGGCAAAGAACCTAGCGACGGAACCGTTGGCGCAATCGTAGGAAGCTTCAAAGCGTGTAAACAGCTTGCCGATTTTGAGGCTGCGGATGAACCCTCGAAAGAAAAAGTAGCGCCCATAGACATCTCCCGATCATTAGTTAGGCATGAAGCAAAATCGACTTCGCGGACTGATCTGCGTCTTGCATATACTATTAATGTCAATTTGCCCGAGACCACGGATGTAAACGTCTATAACGCCATTTTTTCAGCCATCAGAGCGAACCTTCTGACCGATGAGTAGCCAATCTGACCGTATTCGCCTATTCGCCTTGAATAACTTAGCAATTGAGGCTGCAATTCAACGCGTTGAGCGTGACTATGAGGTAGACTTGGGGCATGTGCCGCCAACGAAAGAAAAGATCGACGAAACGTACTACCCGCAATTTGAAGAAAAGATTCGTCGTGAAGCAGCTGACATGAGTGCGCACTACCGCGTCTTCTATTGCTTGGAAAATTCGATTCGCTCGCTGGTTATTGATGTTCTGTTCGAAAAATACGGCGAACAATGGTGGGATTTGACAGTCCCCGAAAATGTGAGAAATCACGTCGCTTCAACGCGGAAAAAGGAAAAGGAATTCGGCGTTTCTGTTCGATCTCAGGAGGCTATCGACTACACGACTTTTGGCGAACTGTCGGAAATAATAAAATCAAACTGGGGCGACTTCAGTGATATATTTCAGGATGTTAAGGCCCTTGAAAGAGTGACCGCAACATTAAACGTGCTTCGCGGCCCGATAGCGCATTGCAAACCGCTCGCTGAAGACGAGGTAGTCCGTTTGCATCTCTCTATCCGAGATTGGTTTCGAGCGATGGGATAAGTTTCGCGTCGCGAACAAATCTGTCAAACCTGAGAAGGAACACCGACTAGCCGGAGCGTTAGCAAAAGGTGTTGGGACGCAACGAGGCGCTCTGCGGTCATTCATAATGAGAAGGTGTAGTTTGCTGGTGGACGGGCATACTATCACGTCGCCAGACTCACACGTCCGCTATTGGCGCAAAGCGACCGTCACAGCCCGCATCTTCTTTTGAGCAAACGAGTCAATCTCTGCCAAATTTCCTTGATTGCGGAGATATCCGGCTAGACAGAGATACGCTCCAAAGCCAACCCACCCCCCTCAAAACCGCGTGATCACGCTGATCCCCAGATCCGCCGCCTTGTCCATCGCCATCAGCGCCGGCACGGCCTCTTCGAGGCTGATATGGCGGCCGATCAGTTTTTGCGGCGTAAGCTTGCCGCTTTCGATCATCGACAGCATCGCGTCGTAGCGCCAGGCCTGCATGCCGTGGCTGCCGTAGATTTCGAGTTCGTGGCCGATGACCTGCGCCATGGGGATCTGCGGCGTCGCATGGTCGGCGAGCATCAGGCCGACCTGCACGTGCCGGCCGCGGCGGCGCAGGTTCTTGATGGAGTTGAAGCAGGTGACGGGTGAGCCCAGCGCATCGACGGAGGCATGCGCGCCGCCGCCGGTCAACTCCCGCACGGCCTCTGCGACGTCGGCGACTTCGCGGGCATTGATGGTGGCGACGGCGCCCATCTTGCGGGCGAAATCGAGTTTCTCGGCGGAAATGTCGATGGCGATGGGATTGGCGCCCAGCGCCGCCGCGATCATGATGGCGGAGAGGCCGACGCCGCCGCAGCCATGCACCGCCACCCATTCGCCGCCCGTCACCCGCGCCTGATCGACCACCGCGCGGAAGGATGTGGCGAAGCGGCAGCCGAGGCTGGCGGCGGTGGCGTAGTCCACCGCTTCCGGCAGGTGCACGAGATTGTGGTCGGCGTAATCGATCGCGACATATTCGGCAAAGGAACCCCAATGGGTGAAGCCCGGCTGGAACTGTTCTTCGCAAACCTGCTGGTTGCCCGAGCGGCATTCGCCGCAATGGCCGCAGCCGGACACGAAGGGCACCGTCACGCGCTGGCCTTCGCGAAACCGGCGCACGCCTTTGCCGACGGCGACGACCTTGCCGGCCAGTTCATGGCCGGGCACATGCGGCAGCTTGATATCGGCATCGTGGCCCATCCAGCCGTGCCAGTCGCTGCGGCAAAGCCCCGTCGCCTCCACCTTGATCACCACGCCGCCCTCGGCCGGCGTCGGATCGGGCAGGGTACGGATCTCGGGCGTGGTCTCGAAGGCCTCGTAATACATCGCGCGCATGGCTGTTCACTCTTTCTCTTAGATAATCGGTCGCATCATGAGCATTTCGTCGATCTCGTGGCCGTCGTGCAGTAAGCCCGCAGGTATACGGCCGACCTCGGTAAATCCCTCGCGCCGGTAGAAGGCGACGGCCGCGGCGTTTTCCACGCTCACGGCGAGTTCGAGCTGACGCAGGCCAGCTGCCCGTGCATGGTCGTTCGCCGCGGCCAGCAGTGCTCCTGCCAGTCCCGTGCCGCGCTCGCCCTCCCGCAAATAGACCATAACGAGAATGCCGCGGTGAGCCATTTTGCTGGCAGCATGGCGCGTCACGCCCATCAATCCCACGGGCGTACCGTCGCGGAAGGCGGCGAAGAGGGCAAGATTCGTCAGGACGCTGCGGAGGGCTTCGCCGGAAAGCGTTTCGAAATCCGCGGCTGTGCTGGCGAAGGCAGCAGGCGCCTCAGTCAGCGCCTCAAGTCGAATGGCACGGAAAGCTTCGGCATCGTCTCCAGTCAGGCGGCGGATGAGCGGTGTATCAAGCGTCATGTTCTTCTATTGCATAGCCCATCGTGCTCCGCCAGAAGACCATCCATGATAAGACCTGATACACCCATTCAACATCTTGAATGGACAAGCGGCGTGCGCTGTCGGAAGGCAATTGCAGCTTGACCGGCTCGGCCGGCCGGGCGTTTGATGGGCGAAAAGGAGGACAACAATGCCAGTCGATACATCACCACGCTCGACGACCTGGACCTTCGTGGACGGCGAATGGATTTCGGGCAACCCGCCGCTGATCGGCCCCACCTCGCATGCCATGTGGCTCGGCTCCACGGTGTTCGACGGCGCACGCTGGTTCGATGGCATTGCGCCGGACCTCGACCTGCACTGCCAGCGTGTCAACCGTTCGGCCGGGGCGCTCGGCCTCAACGCGACGATGAAGGCGGAGGATATCGAGGCGCTGGCCTGGGAAGGTGTGAAGAAATTCGACGGCAAGACGGCGATCTATATCAAGCCGATGTATTGGGCCGAACATGGTTCGCCCAGCGGCGTCGTCGCGCCGGATGCCGATTCCACCCGCTTCGCGCTCTGCCTTTTCGAAGCCTCGATGGGCGACCCGAAGGCCGCCTCGTCGCTCACCGTCTCGCCCTTCCGTCGCCCGACCGTGGAATGCATGCCGACGGATGCCAAGGCCGGCTGCCTCTACCCCAACAATGCCCGCATGCAGATGGAGGCGCGCAAGCGCGGCTTCGACAATGCACTGGTGCGCGATATGCTCGGCAATGTCGCCGAAACGGCCTCGTCCAACGTCTTCATGGTCCGCGACGGCGTCGTCTTCACGCCGGCCGCCAACCGCACCTTCCTCGCCGGCATCACGCGCAGCCGCGTCTTGGGCCTGCTCCGGGAAGCCGGCTTCGAGGTGATCGAGACCACATTGACGGTCGCCGATTTCGAGGCCGCCGACGAGATCTTCACCTCCGGCAATTATTCCAAGGTGGTCCCGGTAACGCGCCTCGACGGCCGCGACCTCCAGCCCGGCCCGATCACCGCCAAGGCCCGCGACCTCTATTTCGACTGGGCGCATTCCAACGGGGATGCTTGAACGGCAGGATGCCGGATTGCGAATGACTGAGCCGGCCGAAAGGCCGGTTTCTTGCATCGCGTCTCCTCTGTCGGCGAGCGCCTCCACCTCGGGGGCACCACCTCTCCTCCGTCATGTCAGGGCTTGACCCGAGGATCCACCCATCCCCCCCGCCTTGCTTGTGGGGTGTATCCTGGGGTAATGCCCTGACATGACGGAGGAGAGGGCAAGGGCAGGTGAAACGCAGCAAATGTCGGGTGCCCGGAAGGACCTCGGGCAAAGACGGTGCTCGGTGAAGGTGGTCAGGGGAAGGCCTTACTCCTGCCCCGTCGCATCGCCGGTCTTGTTGTCACCGGTCGCGGCCTTCTGTTCGGCTGTCGCCGCGCGCTCGCTTTCGCGCACGACATGCAGGAACTCGGCCGCGATCGGCGGGGATATCTCGACCGTCTTCTTCTGCTTGTCGTAGATGCAGACATAGGTAATCTGGCTCTTGGCCTCCGGCGAAAGCCCTTCCACGGCGGCGATGCCGAAGGACTGTGTGCCCGTCGGCTCGACGAAGACCGTCGGCGTTCCCAGCGCTTCGGGCAGGCTTGCCAGGCAGCTCTTCTCCACGTCGGCGCGAAATTCCTCCCAGGCATCGGAGGAGGAGGCGTGGGCCAGCGGGGCGGCAAGCGAAAGGGCGAGGACGGCAAGGGGGAGGGCGCGCATGAAAAACTCCGGGTTGGCGGAACGGGACAAAATGCGTCGAATCGCAATTCGTTCCGCGTCGTCCTTGATCTCTCACGCAAAACGGCAAGGATTTTGTCGAAGGTCCGGAAAAATTGGAATGCTGGCGGTTGCCTCTTCCGGTTGCCGCTCCTATGTTCCGGTCACGGATTTCCTTCCAAAAATTCCGTCGCCGGAGCAGGTCCAGCCAAAGCGCAACGCCGTTGCATCCGGGACCCGCGCCTAAACAATGAGGAGACACCAGATGGCTTTCGAACTTCCGCCGCTTCCCTATGATTACGATGCACTCGCGCCCTTCATGTCGCGCGAAACGCTCGAATATCACCACGACAAGCACCACAAGGCCTATGTCGACAACGGCAACAAGCTGGCGGAAGAAGCCGGTCTCGCCAACCTCTCGCTCGAAGAGATCGTCAAGAAATCCTACGGCACCAACCAGGGCCTCTTCAACAATGCCGGCCAGCACTACAACCACATCCATTTCTGGAAGTGGCTGAAGAAGGACGGCGGCGGCAAGAGCCTGCCGGGCGCCCTGCAGAAGGCCATCGACAGCGATCTCGGCGGCTACGACAAGTTCCGCACCGATTTCATCGCCG
>CBFGOD010000162.1:0-9241 GCA_965650295.1 uncultured Shinella sp.
CTCGACGAACTGGTTGGAATGGCCAAGCGTCAGGAAGGCGCCGCCGAGGCCGGCAAGTCCGGTTCCGACCATGACCGCGCCGTAACGATAGGCCGCAACATTGCGACCGGCGACGTCGACGGCCTTCGGATGTTCGCCGATAGCACGCAGCGTCAGCCCGAAGGAGGTGCGGAACAACACGAGGCTGGCGAGGATCGCGACGAGAACTGTCGAATAGACGATGAGGTTCTGCCTGAAGAAGGCCTCGCCGAGGAAGGGAATGTCGCTGAGGAACGGGATATGCACGGGCTGGGCGATCTCGATGCCTTTGCCGGTCGAGACGTAATAGGTACGGAACAGAAAGGCCGTGAGGCCCATGCCGAGCAGGTTCAGCGCTGCACCGACCACGATCTGGTCCGCCTTGATGGTGATCGTGAAGAAGGCGAAGATCAGCCCGAACAGCATGCCGCCGAGAATGCCGGCCAGAAGCCCAAGCGGGATGCTGCCCGTCGCGAAGGCCGCCGCGAAGCCGCAGAAGGCGCCGACCAGCATGGTGCCTTCCAGCCCGATATTGAGCACGCCGGCTCGTTCGGAAAATACCTCGCCGATCGAGGCGAAAATCAGGGGCGTCGCAAGTCTCCAGGCGGCGCCGGCAAGCGTCGCGAGGAAGGTGAGAAACATCATGTCGTCCATGGGAACCCCTTCGGGATTGTCGCCTAAGGTTTTGTTTTCCCACGGGGCTCAAGCGCCCTGCGGGAGTTTCCATTCTTTCAGGCCACGATCCTGAGGATGTCGCGCAGCTTGGCGAAGGCGACGACCGAGAGGATGACCATGCCCTGGATGACCAGCACGAGGACCTGCGGCACCTGCGAGGTGATCTGGAGCACTTCCGAGCCGGAGCGCAGCATCGCGAAGAGCCCGCCCGAGATGATGGCCGCCAGCGGATTGTTGCTGGCGAGCAGCGCGACCGCGATGCCCTCGAATCCATAGCCGGGCGAGATGTTCTGATAGAGCCGGTGCGTGACGCCGGCCACCTCGAACGCGCCGGCAAGACCGGCCATCGCACCCGAAATGCACATGGCGATCATCACGTTGCGGGCGACCTGCATGCCGGCGTAGCGGGCAGCATGCGGATTGAGGCCGACGACGCGCAGCGCAAAGCCGCGGCTGCTCCTTTGCAGGAAGATATAGAGCGCGACCGCCAGCACGATGGCGACGAGGATACCGATATGCAGGCGCATGTCGGAAACGATGCGCGGCGTCCAGGCCTCCCGGATCAGGCGGGCGGATTGCGGATAGGCGGCACTCGCATCGCGCATCGGGCCGGTGACGAGATAGCTCGTCAGGATCAGCGCGATATAGTTGAGCATGATCGTGGTGACGATCTCGCTCGCCTGAAAACGCACCTTCAGATAACCGGCAATGGCGGCCCAGGCCGCACCCGCGATCGCGCCGGCCAGCATGACGAGCGGCGCATGCACCCAGACGGAGAGCCCGTCGAAGTTGGTTCCGACCAGGGTTGCGGCAATCGCGCCGGCATAGAGCTGGCCTTCGGCGCCGATATTCCAGATCGAACACCGGAAGGCGACGCAGAGGCCCGCGCCGATCAGGATCAGCGGTGTGGCTTTCAGCAGGATCTCGCCGAAGGAGCGCATGTCCTGAAACGAGCCGAAGATCATGACGGTGACGACGTCGCTGCCGTTGAAGCCGTTCAGCCACAACAGGAGGGCGCCGAAGGCAAGGGCGACGAGGACCGCCGCGATCGGAGTCACGGCGCTGATCGCGATCTGCGAGAGCGTCCGGTAGAAGGTCTGGGCTGCTTGAGGATACACGGTCTCGCGCACTCCCTGGTTTACCTGTGCCATAGGATCGATCCGGATGTTTGTGTGGCATTCGGCGCGGCAGGCTGCGGCCGGAGGACCGGCCGCAGCTGAAGCCGTTTATTCGCCGTCCGTCTTGATTTCGCCGGCTGCGATCTTGTCGCTGATCGCCTTCACTTCCGCGCGGATTTCCGCCGGCACGGAGACCGGGCCGTCATCGCGGAAGGAGAAGGAGATGACCTTGGGGTCCTTCAGGCCGAAGACGACGTTTTCCGTCGGAGGGGTGCCGTCCTTGATCGATTTGACGACTTCCACCACGCCCTGCGCATAATCGGCGACATAGAGGCCGAGAATGTTGTTGGGCGCGACCGGCGTGAAATCGCTGAAGATCGAAAACGAGCGCACGTCCTTGCCGGACTCGGCAATCGCCTGATAGCCGCCGACGGTGGCGCCCGAGGCGTTCGGCACGACGAAATCAGCGCCCTGCGAGATCATGCTCAGCGCCGCTTCCTTGGCGGCCGTCGTATCGGTGAAGTTGCCGATATAGGCCTCGCTGATCGGGAAATGCGGGTTGACACTCTTGGCGCCGTTCTTGAAGCCGGCAAAGGCCTGCTGGATCGGCGGGATTTCCATGCCGCCGACGAGGCCGGCCTTCTTGCCCAGCTTCGCGGCGATCACGCCCATCAGGTAGAAGGGCTGGCTGGTATCGGTGTTGAGGCCGATGACATTGCCTTCATGGATGCTGCTCGACGAGATCAGGAAATAGGTGTCGGGATAGTCGAGCGCGACTTCGAGCGCTGCATCCTGGAACTCGAAGCCGTGGCCGAGGATGACCTTGTAGCCCTGGCTCGCATAGTCGCGGAACGCCTTTTCGAAGGAGGCCGGGTTCTGCTGCAGCTCGACATAGCTGATCTTGGCACCGAGCTGGCTTTCCACGCCCTTCAGCGCGTTGAAGCCGATGCGGTTCCAGCCCTCTTCAGAGACGCTACCGGGCACGAGAAGGCCCATCTTGAAGTCGTCCGCCTGCGCGAATGCCGGAACGGCAAGGGCGATCGACAGGGCTGCCACGCCTTCCAGGAACAATCTTCTTGAGAATTTCATTGCATTTCCTCCCATTGGTTGATTTTCCGGGGCCCGCGCCGGATCTTGGCGTCACTTCGCGCGGGTCTGGATGTCGCCTGCGACGATCTTCGCGCTCACGTCGTCGACGAATTTGCGCAGGTCTGCGGGCACCGGTCGGGTGGCCGCGTCGTTGTAGGTGAACTTGATGACGTCGATGTCCTTCAGGCCGAAGTCGACATTGCCGTCCGGCACCCTGCCGTCCTTGATGCCCGAGACGATGCGCATGATCCCCTGGCCATAGTCGGCCAGAGACGTGCCGAGCACATTCTGAGGGGCGGCGTGGGTATAGTTGCTGTAGACGCTGAAGGCGGCCGGATTTTCCGGCATTTCGACATAGCTGATCCTGGCGCCCGGTTCCTTCTCGAACCGCTTCAGCGCGTCGAAGGCGATCGGGTTCCAGACTTCCTTACCGATGCTCCCGGGCACCAGAAGCCCCATCTTGAAGCCTTCGGCACGGGCGGGCGCCTGCCAGAGCGGCGAGGCGGCGAGGGTGAATGCGAGCAGCGAACGACGCGAAAATGCAGTCTTGTTCATTCCAGTCTCCCCTTAGATTGAAGTTCAATCCCCCCGGAGTCGCCACTCGGTTATGCCTGCTCCTTCACGCCGATGGTGTCGGTCGCGCTCAGCGAGACGAGACGACCCTTCGAGAAGACGAAGGCGCGGTCCGGTCCGCCGGCAACCAGCGTGTCCGTGTCGATGCAATCCGTGACCACGAAATCGGCGCGGGCATCGGCCTTGAGGCCATGGTCCTTGCCGAGGCCCATCAGGCGGGCCGGGGCCGTCGTGATCATGCGGTGGGCGGCGGCAAGCTCGTCGCCGCGCAGATGACCGGCCAGCAGCGTCCAGCGCGCGATTTCCAGCATGTCGCCGGAGCCGGTCGGCACGAACGGGTCCTGGATGTTGTCGGAGGCCGTCGCGATGGTCACGCCGGCGCGGTAGAGCTCGGCGACGCGCGTCAGGCCGCGCGGTGGCAGCATTTCGGCATCGCGCCCCTGCAGGTAGAGGTTTGCCGCCGGTAGCGTCACGACGCCGACATCGAGCGCCAGCAGGCGTTCGGCGATGCGCTGGAATTCCGAGCGGGGCAGGGCGCTCAGCACCGAGACATGGCTGAACACGGTGCGGCCCTGCATCCCGAAGCGCTCGACCCGTTCGAGGGCGGCATCGAGCAGATGCACGTCGGCCTTGAGGTGTTCGTCGAGATGCAGGTCGATCGGCTTGCCGGCCTTCACGGCGGCGGAAAACAGGATGTCGAGATAACGCGGCGGGTCTTCTGAGACGGCCGGCGTGCCGCCGACGGCATCGGCCAGCGCCACCGCGCCGTCGATATTCTTGCCAAGCCAGTCGAAGTCCTGGCCCGGATGGGGCGTCATGAAGGCGACGAGCTGGAGGATGATGCGATCCTTTTCGGCGTCGCGGATGCCGGCCAGCGTTTCGATGCCGTGGAAGCCGGCATCCTTGTCGACGTTGATATGGCTGCGGATGCCCGTCGTGCCGCGGGAGAGACATCGCTCGACGGTGCGCGTGGCACGCTTGTAGATGTCGTCGGGGCCGGCGGTGCGGGCGTATTTGGCGAAGGCATCGCGGGCGCCCTGCAGCGTTCCGGACGGATTGGGCGTGAAGCGCAGCACGCCGGTCTTGTCGAGATGCTGGTGGGCATCGAGGAAACCGGCGGTCACGAGCATGCCGGTGATATCGACGCAGGCGCCGCAGGACGATGTGTCGAGATAGGGTTCGACAGCGATGATACGCCCGTCGGCTCCCACAAGGATGTCGCTGACCGTTTGCGAGCCGTCGTCAAGAATGACGGCTCCGCCCGTAAGAGCAAAGGGCTGACCGGCGGCCAGATTTGCGAGCGACGCTGTTGCAGTGTCTCGTACCATTCGTTCCCACCTTCTTGTTGTGGTGAAAACAAAGCATGGGCGATTAGTTCAAACAAATTCATTATTTCAATTGTTTGATAAAATATCAGTACTAATCGCAGGTGCTAAGTTCTCTCGCATTCGCAAAATAGATCGAAGAAAAACACAAAGAATCAACGCATTGCCTTCCCGAAGTGTGGCCGCCGGTGCTCTTTGCAATGGCGGACATTCTTCAGAAATTCAATGCCGATATTGTGGTTCTTCCGCGTCCAGTTGCCGGCGAATGGCCGCAAGATGAGCCCTGGCGGACTCTGGGTCGCCTTCGCGCATCTGCCGATAGGCGGCTTCCGCGATGGCGGGATCGACCGGCGAGACCGTACGGCCGGTCGACATGGCGAGCACCTGCACTTCGGCGGCGCGCTCGATATAATAGAGATCGTCCCAAGCCTCCGCGATGGTGGGGGCGAGCACCAGCACGCCGTGGTGCTTGAGGAACACGATGTCGGCATCGCCGACCGTGCCGGCGATGCGCGCGCCCTCGGCATAGTCCAGCGCCAGGCCGTTGTAGTTCTCGTCAACGGCGGTACGGCCGTAGAATTTGAGCGCGGTCTGTCCGGCCCAGATCATCGGCGGCCCGTCCGTCATGGAAAGCGCCGTCGCATAGGGCATATGCGTGTGGAAGGCGACCCTGGCGCGTGGCAGGCGGCGGTGGATTTCGGCGTGGATGTAGAAGGCGGTGGCCTCCGGCGCGCCATCGCCGTCGATGACGGTGCCGTTGAAATCGCAGACCAGCAGCTTGGAGGCAGTCAGTTCCCGGAAGGCGTAGCCATAGGGATTGACGAGGAAGAGATCGTCATGACCGGGCACGACGGCGGAGAAATGGTTGCAGATACCCTCCTCGAAGCCGTTGCGCGCCGCCATGCGGAAACAGGCGGCGAGATCTTCCTTCGCCGTGCGGATGGCATCGGTGGAAAGGTCGGGGCGATTCGGCCTTGTGGTCTCAGTGGAATTCGCGGCGCGGTCGTTCAGGGAATGAGCCATGGATGCTCCTGGTCTGGCGTGGCTGGGAGCGGCGGCGGGCCGGAAGGCGCATCATGCGCCGGCCTCCGCGCACAGCGTCGAGCCGCTGCGCCCTGCCTGCCCGCGCCTGGCGCGGTCCAGCAGCGACTTCAGATAACGCCGGAATTTTTGCCGGGTCAATGGACCGATTTCAGCAGGAAATCGCGAAAGCGCCGCGCGGCCGGCGATAGCGAACGGCCGCGTTTCTGGATCAGGCTGACCTCGCGCTTGATATGCGGTTCCTTCGGCGTGCGCACGACGAGGCCCATCGAGGTGGCAAGCCGCGTGACGGCCGAGGTCATGATCGCGACGCCGAGGCCGCCTTCGACCATGCCGATGATCGTCAGCGGCAGCGCCACCTCCTGCATCGACTTGTCGAGCGGCAGGATGATGCCGTTGCGCGCCAGTTCGTTCTCCAGCCGGTCGCGGATCGGATTGCCGCGCTGCGGGCCGATCAGCTTGCAATCGACAAGGTCCGTCCAGCGCAGCTCGGAGCGTTTGACCAGCGGATCGTCGGCATGCAGCACGACGAGGAACTCGTCGGTAGTAAGCCGCGTGCCGACGAGTTCTGGATCGTCTTCCGGTACTGTGCCGAGGCCGAGATCGACGGACCCGTTCGCCACCTGCTCCAGCACGGTCTTCTCCGCCACGTCATGCAGCGCGACGGCGATTTCCGGATAGAGCTTGGTGAAGCCGTGCACGAGCTGCGGCAGCATAAGCGCCGCCTGCACGGTGCCGGCCGCCATGGTGACCTTGCCGCGGCGCAGCGCCGTCAGCTCCTGCGAACTTTCCACCATGCCCTCGATATCGGCGACGGCACGTGCCGCGATCGGCAGGATATCCATGCCCGCCTGGGTGAGGCGCAGAAGCCGCGTGTGACGGTCGAACAGGCGTAGATTGAGGTTCGTCTCCAGTTGACGCACCAGCGTGCTGACCGCCGATTGTGAGGAGCCGAGCTTGTCTGCGGCAAGCGTGAATTGCCCGAGATTGGCCACGGTGACGAAGGCGCGAAGCTGTTTCAGCGTGATGTCCATGCTGCTCCATTCATTCAATGACTAGATGAATAAATATAATTATGCCGATTGTTTGCTGATTTGGTCAACAGCATGATCCACCTCGTACGGCGTGCGGTGACACAACATGAGGCCAAGATGCCCCCCACCGCGCCGGAACACTGTTCGCTGGGAGGAAAGCGAATGTCCAATCCCGATATGACGGATCCCGTCGAGAAGAAGTATCCCGTCCTGAGCCTTTTTGCTCTCGGCCTGCAACACGTTCTCGTCATGTATGCCGGCGCGGTCGCGGTGCCGCTCATCGTCGGCACGGCGCTTCACTTGCCCAAGGAACAGATCGCGCTGCTCGTCAGCGCCGACCTGTTCGCCTGCGGCATCGTTACGATCATCCAGGCGCTCGGTATCTGGAAAATCGGCATTCGCCTGCCCATCATGATGGGCGTCTCCTTCACCGCCGTGCCGTCGATCATCGCGACCGGCGCCAATCCGGAACTCGGCATGCCCGGTGTCATCGGCGCGGTGATCGGATCCGGTATCTTCGTTCTTCTCGTCGCACCGTTCTTCGGCCGATGGGTTCGCTTTTTCCCGCCTGTCGTCACCGGCACGGTCATGCTGATCATCGGTCTTTCCCTGATGCGCGTCGGCGTCAACTGGGCGGCCGGTGGCCAGCCGATGATCAAGGGCCCCGAGGGGATGATCCCGAACCCGGCCTATGGCGCGCCCTTCGGGCTTGCCGTCGCGGCCATCGTGCTCCTATCGATCCTGCTGCTCACCCGCGTTCTCAAGGGCTTTCTCTCCAATCTTGCGGTGCTGATGGGCATCGGCATCGGTTTTGCCATCGCCATTGCCGCCGGAAAGGTGGATTTCCATGGCGTGGCGGATGCCGACTGGCTGCGTGTCATCCACCCGCTCGCCTTCGGCTGGCCGGTCTTCGAATTCTGGTCCATCCTGTCGCTCTGTGCGGTCATGGTGGTCATGATGATTGAATCGACCGGGCAATTCCTGGCGGTCGGTGACATGGCGGGCCGCAAGATCACCCAGCGCGATCTGACCCGCGGCCTGCGCACCGATGGCGTCGGCAACATCATCGGCGGCCTGCTCAACACCTTCACCTACACGACCTATGCGCAGAATGTCGGCCTGCTCCAGATCACCGGCGTGCTCAGTCGCTTCGTCGTCGCAGCCGGCGGCGCCATCCTGATCCTGCTCGGCGTGCTGCCGAAGGTCGCCTTCATCAGCGCATCGATCCCGAGCTACGTCGTCGGCGGTGCCGCCATCGTGATGTTCGGCATGGTCTCCGCGACCGGCGTGAAAATCCTGTCGAAGGTCGATTTCGCCGCTAACCGCCGCAATCTCTACATCGTCGCGGTCAGCGTCGGTCTCGCCATGGTGCCTGTTGTCGCCGACAACATCTTCGACCAGCTGCCCGCAGCCGTCGGCAAGTTCCTGCACAGCGGCGTGCTGGTCGGTACCTTCGCGGCGGCACTCCTCAACATCCTCTTCAACGGCGTGCCCGCGAAAGAGCCTGAAGAGACCGAGGAAGGGCAGGGTGTGCCTGCCGCCGCCGACCTTGCCTGAACACAAAACCTATTAGTCCGGCGGCGATGCGCCGCCGGAGCCCAGAGCCTCCGGCCCGAGCGTCCGGACGCCAGAATCCAAGAGGAACGCCATGAGGCGCTTTGACTATCACCGGGCGGACACGCTGGAGCAGGCCTCCCGCCTTCTCACCGATCTCGGCGACGATACCTTTCTGTTCAACGGCGGAACGGACCTGCTGGTCGAGATTCGCGAGCGGCTGCGCCGCGTGCGCAACGTCGTCGATATCAAGGGCATCCCCGGCCTCTCCGATATCATTTACGACGAAACTCGCGGCCTGACTTTTGGTGCCCTGGTGACTGTCGGGCGGCTGGAGCGCCTTGCGCTGGTGCGCGAGCGTTATCCCAATCTGCGCGATGCACTTGCCTCGCTCGGCTCTATCCAGGTGCGCAACCGCGCGACCGTCGTCGGCAATGTCTGTCGCGCCTCGCCGTCAGCCGATACGATCCCGCCGCTGATCGCGGACGGTGCTTTCATCCACATCTACAGCCGTACGAACATGCGCGTCGTGCCGCTCGCCGAATTCTTCACCGGCCCCGGCAAGACCGTGCTTGCCAAAGGCGAGATCGTCACCGGCATCACCGTGCCCCCGGCCGGTGACAATACCGGCAAGGCTTATATCAAGCACGGCCGCCGCAAGGCGATGGAGCTTTCCACCGTCGGCGTCGCCGTCAGCCTCTCCATGGATGACGGCGTGTGCAGCGATATCCGCATCGCGCTCGGCGCCGTCGGCGCGACCGTCCTGCGGGCACCCGCGGCTGAAGCCATGCTGCGCGGCACGCGGCTCGACGCG
>CBFGOD010000163.1:0-9196 GCA_965650295.1 uncultured Shinella sp.
CCGCCGCCGGACGGATCGCGTAACGTGTCGATGCGGGCGGGAGGAGGCGCTTTCGATGTCTGCCGAAACGTACGGCAGGCGCGAAAGAGGCGTGGAGCGGCGGGGGCGTGACGTCCCCCGGCGTGCGAGGTTTCCCCCTTCTCCGGGTCGCCGAGGAGGTTTGGGTCCACCATGCAAGCAGAGTGACGGCGCATGTCCCCGAAAAGTGCGGAACGCGGTTTTCGGAAAAGGCATATGCGCCAGCATGATGCGCAGCGAAGCCTTGCCATGCCTGAAGGAGGAACAGACCGCCTCCGAAGAACGCCTGGGCCGCGCGAAAGCGAAGCCACCTACACAACCATTCCAGAGGCAACGCTTTCGCGCGGTTCTCCGGATTGCCGCAAACCCCGATGGCCAGCCATGCGGGCCGCTCCCGCATGCGCCGGAAAGCCCTCGAAAGACTGGTCTTTTGTGAAGAGCCCTGTTAAGGAGCGGCGACACTATACCGGAGACTGCAATGAGCCGCACCGCCAGCGTTTCGCGCAAGACGAACGAGACCTCCGTATCGGTCACCGTCGACATCGACGGCACCGGCACGTCGCGCATTTCGACGGGCGTCGGCTTCTTCGATCATATGCTCGACCAGCTGTCGCGCCATTCGCTCATCGACATGGACATCCAGACCGAAGGCGACCTGCATGTCGACGACCACCACACGGTGGAGGACACCGGCATCGCCATCGGCCAGGCCATTGCAAAGGCGCTCGGCGACCGCCGCGGCATCACGCGCTACGCCTCGCTCGATCTCGCCATGGACGAGACGATGACGCGCGCCGCCGTCGATGTCTCCGGCCGTCCCTTCCTCGTCTGGAACGTCACTTTCTCGGCCCCGAAGATCGGTACGTTCGACACCGAGCTGGTGCGCGAATTCTTCAATGCGCTTGCCCAGCATGCCGGCATCACGCTGCATATCCAGAACATCTACGGCGCCAACAACCATCATATCTCGGAGACGTGCTTCAAGGCCGTCGCGCGTGTGCTGCGCACCGCGACCGAGATCGATCCCCGCCAGGCGGGCCGCGTACCCTCGACGAAGGGTTCGCTGGCCTGACCAAGGGCACAAGCTGGAGGCCGTCATGGCCACGTTCCTCTTTCTGATACCGCCCGGTGCAAAATCCCAGGACGAAAACGCCCGGATCATCCGCGACCGCTTTTCGTGGATCGCGTTCTTTTTCCCGTTCATCTGGCTCGCCTGGCATCGCGCCTGGCTGGCCGCAGCATTCGTCTTCGCGATACAGGCGCTTGGCGCTGCCCTTTCCGACCATCCGGTCTTCGGCCTTGCCGGCGTCGCCCTGTGCGTCGCAACCAATCTTCTCGTCGCGCTTGAAGGCCCCACGATGATCGTCGCCGGCCTCAAGCGGACCGGCTGGACGGTCGATGCTGCCATATCGGCCGAAGACCGGGCGACGGCAGAAGAGATCTACTACATGGACATTGCAGCCGGCGAAGCGGAGACGCGTCACACCGTTTCCCTGCCGGCCTCTGAAACCTCGCAGCGCCGGCACGCTCCCATGCTCGGCCTCGTCGGTTTCAAGGAAGGATAATAGAATGCGCGTTGCAATCATCGACTACGGCTCCGGCAACCTGCGCTCGGCCACCAAGGCCTTCGAACGCGCAGCCCGCGAAGCCGGTATTTCCGCCGAGATCGACCTGACGGACAAGGCCGAACGCGTCGCCGGCGCCGACCGCATCGTGCTGCCCGGTGTCGGCGCCTATGCCGATTGCCGCCGCGGCCTCGATGCCGTGCCCGGCATGGTCGAAGCGCTGCGCGAGACCGTCGAGGCGAAGGCCCGACCCTTCCTCGGTGTCTGCGTCGGCATGCAACTGATGTCGTCGCGCGGTCTCGAAAAGACCACGACCGAAGGCCTCGGCTGGATCAAGGGCGATGTCGTCAAGATGACGCCCGGCGACCGGAACCTGAAGATCCCGCAGATCGGCTGGAACACGCTGGATCGCAAAAGCGCGCATCCGCTGTTTGCCGGCATCCCGGAAACGCTGCACGCCTATTTCGTGCACTCCTACCATCTCGCCGCGGAAAATCCCGAGGATGTGGTCGCGACCGTCGACTACGGCGGCCCGATGACCGCCTTCGTCGCCAACGGCAACAAGGCCGGCGCGCAGTTCCATCCGGAAAAGAGCCAGACGCTCGGCCTCGCCCTCATCACCAATTTCCTGCGCTGGAAGCCGTAAAATGATTCTCTTTCCCGCCATCGACCTCAAAGACGGCCAGTGCGTTCGCCTGAAACTCGGCGACATGGACCAGGCCACCGTCTACAATCCCGACCCGGCCGCCCAGGCGAAAGCCTTTGAGGACCAGGGCTTCGAATGGCTGCATGTCGTCGACCTCAACGGCGCCTTCGCCGGTGAGAGCGTCAATGGTTCTGCCGTCGATGCCATCCTGAAAGCCACGAAGAACCCGGTGCAGCTCGGTGGTGGCATCCGTACGCTCGACCATATCGAAAACTGGCTGTCACGCGGTCTCTCCCGCGTCATCCTCGGCACCGTCGCCGTGCGCGATCCGGCGCTGGTCATCGAGGCCTGCAAAAAGTTCCCCGGCAAGGTCGCCGTCGGCATCGACGCCAAGGGCGGCAAGGTCGCGGTCGAGGGCTGGGCGGAAGCCTCCGAACTCGGCGTGATCGAGCTCGCGAAGAAGTTCGAGGGTGCCGGCGTCGCCGCGATCATCTACACCGACATCGACCGTGACGGCATTCTCGCCGGCATCAACTGGGCCTCGACGCTGCAGCTCGCCGATGCCGTCTCCATCCCGGTCATCGCCTCGGGCGGGCTCGCCTCGATGGACGACATCCACCGTCTCGTCGCCCCCGATGCCCGCAAGCTCGAAGGCGCGATTTCCGGCCGCGCGCTCTATGACGGCCGCATCGATCCTGCCGAAGCGCTCACCGTGATCCGCGACGCGAAAGGACGTGCAGCATGACCCTGAAAGCCCGCGTCATTCCCTGCCTCGACGTCAAGGACGGCCAGCGATGCCCGCAGCCGCGCAGCGGCGAGGACACGCGAAACAACAATATGGAGGCCGTCCTTTGACCCTCAAAGCCCGCGTCATTCCCTGCCTCGATGTGAAGGACGGCCGCGTCGTCAAGGGCGTCAGCTTCCTCAATCTCGTCGATGCCGGCGATCCCGTCGAATCGGCCAAGGTCTATGATGCGGCCGGTGCCGACGAGCTTTGCTTCCTCGACATCACCGCTTCCTCCGACAACCGCGACACGATCTTCGACGTCGTGGCGCGTACGGCCGATCATTGTTTCATGCCGCTGACCGTCGGTGGCGGCGTGCGCACGGTCGCCGATATCCGCAAGCTGCTGCTCGCCGGTGCCGACAAGGTCTCGATCAATTCGGCCGCCGTCTCCAATCCGGATTTCGTGGCGGAAGCCGCCGACAAGTTCGGCAACCAGTGCATCGTCGTCTCGATCGATTCGAAGAAAGTCTCGGCCGAAGGCGAAGAGGACCGCTGGGAGATCTTCACCCATGGCGGCCGCAAGGCGACCGGCATCGACGCCGTGACCTTCGCCGAAAAGATGGTCGAGCGCGGGGCGGGCGAACTGCTGCTCACCTCGATGGATCGCGACGGCCAGAAGGGCGGCTATGACATTGCGCTGACCCGAACCATCGCCGACCGCGTTTCCGTGCCGGTCATCGCGTCCGGCGGCGTCGGTACGCTCGACCACCTGGTCGAGGGCGTGCGCGACGGCCATGCGACAGCGGTTCTCGCCGCCTCGATCTTCCACTTCGGCACCTACACGGTCGGCGAAGCCAAGCGCTACATGGCCGAGCATGGCATTGCCATGCGGCTCGACTGAGGAGGCCCCCATGAGCACCTTCACTCTTGCAGACCTCGTCGAGATCGTCGACGCCCGCGCCAAGGCCGATCCGTCGGAAAGCTGGACGGCCAAGCTCGTGGCGGCCGGACAGCAGAAAGCGGCAAAAAAGCTCGGGGAAGAGGCCGTCGAGACCGTTATCGCGGCCATCGAGGGCGATAGGGCCGCCTTGACGAGCGAAACGGCCGATTTGCTCTATCATCTGATGGTCGTATTGAAAATCGGCGGCGTGCCGCTACAAGATGTCATGGAAGAGCTGGAAAGGCGCACGAGCCAGTCCGGCCTAGCGGAGAAGGCCAGCCGGAAAAGCTGATGATCCAGGCAGCGCGTGACAAGAACCAGGCCGACATTCCCGATGATTTCGGCAACCACGACTATTCTCCGTATCGCTTCTTCTCCGCAGAGGAATGGGCGCATTTCCGGGCCGATACGCCGCTGACGCTGACGGCGGACGAGGTCCAGCGTCTGCGCTCGCTGAACGACCCGATCGATCTCGACGAAGTCCGGCGCATCTATCTCTCGCTGTCGCGCCTGCTGTCGGCGCATGTCGAATCCTCGCAGATGCTTTTCGAGCAGCGCAAGCGCTTCCTCACGCTCTCGGACGAGGCCAAGACGCCCTTCGTCATCGGTATTGCCGGCTCGGTGGCCGTCGGCAAGTCGACCACGGCGCGTATCCTGATGGAACTCCTATCGCGCTGGCCCTCGAGCCCGAAGGTCGATCTCGTGACGACCGACGGTTTTCTGTATCCGAACGCCGTGCTCCAGCGCGAAAGCCTGATGGAGCGCAAGGGTTTTCCCGAGAGCTACGATATCGGCGCGCTCCTGCGTTTCCTCTCGGCCATCAAGGCCGGCAAGAAGGCCGTGCAGGCGCCGACCTATTCGCACCTGACCTACGACGTGCTGCCCAGCACCTTCCGCACCATCGACCGGCCGGATATCCTGATCTTCGAGGGTATCAACGTGCTGCAATCGCGCAATCTGCCGGCGGACGGCAAGATCGTGCCGATGGTCTCCGACTTCTTCGACTTCTCGATCTATATCGACGCCGAGGAGACGCTGATCCACACCTGGTATGTCGATCGTTTCATGCGTCTGCGCGAAACCGCCTTCCGCAACCCGGATTCCTATTTTCATCGCTATGCGACGATCAGCCAGGCCGAGGCGCTGGGTATCGCGGAAAATCTCTGGCGCAACATCAACCTGAAGAACCTGCACCAGAACATTTTGCCGACCCGCCCGCGCGCCGACCTCATCCTGCAAAAGGGCAAGGACCACCTCATCGAGACGGTGGCGCTGCGCAAACTGTAGCCGGCTTATGAATTCACCCGGCGAAGCGTGAGATTGATCCGACCGGCATTCTTCAAAAGCGTCGATGTATCGGGGTAGATTTTGTCGACGCCGTGAAAAATCAGCCGGCTTTCGCCCCCGAACACGAAGACATCGCCGCTCGACAGCCGGAACGACCGCGTCGGATCGTTGCGTGATACGCCACCGACGCGGAACAGGCATTGATCGCCCAGCGAGACGGAGACGACCGGCGCGCCGAATTCGTTTTCGTCGCGGTCCTGATGCAGGCCCATCCTGGCGTCGGGATCATAGAAATTGACGAGGCAGGCCTCGGGCGGTTTGTCGAAGCCGGAAACATCCTTCCACAGCACCAGAAGCGCCTCGGGAACGGCCGGCCAGGGGCGGCCGGTCTCGGGATGGGTGGACTGGTAGCGGTAACCGCGCTCCTTGTCCGTCACCCAGCCGAGCGATCCGCAATTGGTCATGCGGACCGACATCGGTTTTCCCGTCTTCGGCATGCGCGGCACGAAGAGCGGCGCTTCCGTCACGATTTGCCTGATGGCCGCGACGAGGGCTTCTTGCGCGGCACGGTCGAAGTGGTCGGGGAAATAGCGCAGCCCCGCAGCGAGGCCGCGCTCGGGCATCGCCATTTACGCTTCCGAAAGGTCCGGGATGCGCAGGACCTGACCGGGATAGATCTTGTCCGGATGGGACAGCATAGGCCGGTTTGCGTCGAAGATCACCGTGTGCTTGGTGCCCTTGCCCTTGCCGTAATGCGCCTCGGCGATCTTCCAGAGATTGTCGCCCTTCTTGACCGTATAGAGTGTCGGCGCTGCGGCCGGCGTCGAGGTCTTCAGGAGCTCGGTCAGATCAAGCTTTTCGAGCTTCAGGCCGGATTCGGGTGCGACCTTCAGCTCAGCGGCTTCCACCTTGGAAATGCCGAGCGTGTTGCCGACGGCAATGACGGCCTTCTCGAAGGCGGTCTGGTCAGCCACGACGCCCTTCAGCACGCATTTGTCGCCTTCGACGGAAACCTCGACATTCTTGGTGCCGAGATCGAAGGAATCGAGCTCCTTCTTGACCGCTTCGGCTGCCGGCGCTTCCTCGTCGTCACCGATGCCGAGCTTCTTGCCGGCGTTCTTGATAAAGCTGAAGAGACCCATGCCAACCTCCCTGGTTTTCCGAACTAAAGCAGAGCCTTCCCGCAAAGGAAAGGTTTCGTTTTCATCCCATGCATAAACGGCCAAGTTGCGGCAATCATTCGCCGCCGGGCTTGGCCCGCATGCGTTTGACGTCCGAGCGGCCGGATTTTTCCTTGAGCCGGCGCTCGACCGAACCTTTCGTCGGCTTGGTTTTCCGGCGTGGCGGTGGCGGCGGCTCGGCAGCCTTGAGAATCAGCTCCTTCAACCGCTCGCGCGCATCCTCGCGGTTGCGCTCCTGGCTGCGGAAGCGGTTCGCCTCGATCATCAGCACACCATCCTTGGAAACCTTGCGGCCGGCGAGCTTTTCGGCGTTCGCCTTGACCCGCTCGCTCAGCGAAGGTGAATTCCTCAAATCGAAGAACAGTTGGACCGCGGTGGAGACCTTGTTGACGTTCTGCCCGCCGGGACCGCCCGCCAGCACGAATTGCTCGGTCAGTTCCCAGCCGGCAATTGTGATCGTGTTGCTGATATAGAGAGGGTCGCTGGCCATGGAAATTCCTTTCCGGGCCGTTGTAACCGGCAGACCGGCAAACGGAAAGCCGTTTGCAGAGACGAAAAACCCGGCCTTGTGAGCCGGGTTTCACGTGAATCATGACCGAAAGCTTACTCGGCGGCGACCTTGAGGCCAGGCGCCGCATCGCGCACGCTGCCATCCACCTGGCCCTCGAACTTCTCGAAGTTGGCGATGAACATGTCGACGAGCTTCTGCGCCTGCTTGTCGTAGGCGGCACCATTGGCCCAGGTCGAGCGCGGGTCGAGGATCTTGGTATCGACCTCGGGAACCGAAACCGGGACCTGGAAGCCGAAATTGTCGTCGCGGCGGAAGAGCGCGCTCTTCAGCGAGCCGTCGAGGGCGGCGGCGAGCAGAGCGCGCGTCGCCTTGATCGGCATGCGGCGGCCTTCACCATAGGCACCGCCGGTCCAGCCGGTGTTGACCAGCCAGCAATCGACACCGTGCTCGGCGATGAGTTCCTTCAGCAGGTTGCCGTAGACCGTCGGGTGACGCGGCATGAAGGGGGCGCCGAAGCAGGTCGAGAAGGTGGCTTCCGGCTCGGTCACGCCACGCTCCGTACCGGCGACCTTGGCGGTGTAGCCGGAGAGGAAGTGGTACATGGCCTGGTCGGGCGTCAGCTTGGCGATCGGCGGCATCACGCCGAAGGCATCGGCCGTCAGCATGATGATCGTCTTCGGGTGCGGCGCGCGGCCGGTCTCGCTGGCATTCGGGATGAAGTGCAGCGGATAGGCGCAACGGGTGTTTTCCGTCAGCGAACCATCGTTGAAATCCGGAACGCCCTGCGCATCGAGCACGACGTTTTCCAGAACGGTGCCGAAACGCTGGGTCGTGGCGTGGATTTCCGGCTCGGCTTCCGCCGAAAGGCGGATGGTCTTGGCGTAGCAGCCGCCTTCGAAGTTGAAGATGCCGTTTTCGCCCCAGCCGTGCTCGTCGTCGCCGATCAGCGTACGGTTCGGATCGGCCGAGAGCGTCGTCTTGCCGGTGCCCGACAGGCCGAAGAACACGGCGGCGTCACCGGCGGGGCCGACATTGGCCGAGCAGTGCATCGGCATGACCTTTTCCGACGGCAGCAGCCAGTTCAGAACGGTGAAGACCGACTTCTTCATTTCGCCGGCATAATAGGTGCCGGCAATGAGAACGATACCGCGCGACAGGTCGCAGGCGATCATGGTCTCGGTGCGCGCGCCGTGGCGGGCCGGATCGGCCTTGAAGGTCGGCAGGTCGATGATCGTCAGCTTCGGGGCGAAGCCGGCGAGATCCTTCTCTTCCGGGCGGATGAGCAGGTTGCGAATGAACAGCGAGTGCCAGGCAAGCTCGGTGACGACGCGGGTCGGCAGGGCGTAATCGGTGTCTGCACCGCCGACGAGGTCCTGCACGAAGAGATCGCGGCTGCCGGCATGGGCCAGCATGTCGGCATGCAGCGCGTCGAAATGCTCGCGCGACACGGCCTTGTTGTTGTCCCACCAGATGGCGCCTTCGGTGTTTTCGTCGCGAACGACGAACTTGTCCTTGGGCGAGCGGCCGGTGTGCTGGCCGGTCAGCGCGCGAAGGGCGCCGTGGGCGGTCTTGACAGCTTCGCCGCGACCGAGGGCCTCTTCGTAAAGAGCCTCTGCTGCAAAGTTATACCGGACCGTGCCGTTGGTGTTGATACCCATCGCGGTGAGCCCCAGATCGGGGTTGCGAACGCCAATTTCCTGCATGGTCCAGATTTCCTCCGTGGACGAAGACCCATGGTGAACTTTTCCGGAAGCTAATCTGCTCCTGTCATAAAAACAAGAGGGAAATGGAAATTAGGCAATAATATCAATTAATTAATCGATTTAAATATTTGTCTGACTTTTTTAATCGGTTGAATAATCGATTTAAAAGCCCGCTCGAAATCCAGGCTGAAACGTCATCCTTTACGTCTGCCACAATTTGTTCCACCTTTACCCCCAGGAAGGCGCATCACATCCAGGACAGGAACTCGGATCCGAGGTCGGGAAAGGCGCCGATGAATATGGAGACTAACAGGATGCAGACGATCGCACTCGTCGACGACGACCGGAACATTCTCACATCCGTGTCGATCGCCCTTGAGGCGGAAGGCTACAAGGTCGAGACCTATACGGACGGTGCGTCCGCGCTCGACGGCCTTCTGGCCCGCCCGCCGCATCTCGGCATCTTCGACATCAAGATGCCGCGCATGGACGGCATGGAGCTTCTGCGCCGCTTGCGCCAGAAGTCGGACATTCCGGTGATCTTCCTCACCTCCAAGGATGAAGAGATCGACGAACTGTTCGGCCTCAAGATGGGCGCCGACGACTTCATCACCAAGC
>CBFGOD010000164.1:0-9170 GCA_965650295.1 uncultured Shinella sp.
CGACGGGGCCTGCTGCTTGGGAGCCGCCTGGCTGAATTTCGGCTTCATCGGGGCGTTCTTGTCATTGCGCGGGCCGTTGTCGCGTGCGGCGGGCGCGCCGCCGTCCTTGCGCATGGTGAGGCCGATGCGCTTGCGCGGCACGTCCACTTCCGTCACGCGCACCTTCACCACATCGCCGGCCTTCACCACCTCATGCGGGTCCTTGATGAAACGATCGGCCAGCTGCGAGACGTGCACAAGGCCATCCTGGTGCACGCCGATATCGACGAAGGCGCCGAAGGCGGCGACGTTCGTGACGGTGCCTTCCAGGAGCATGCCGGGCTTGAGGTCCTTGATGTCATCGATACCGTCGGCGAAGGTCGCGGTCTTGAATTCCGGGCGCGGGTCGCGGCCGGGTTTTTCGAGTTCGGCGAGGATATCCTTGACCGTCGGCAGGCCGAAGCGCTCGTCGACGAAAACCTTCGGATCGAGCTGTTTCAGCGCGGCGCTGTCGCCCATCAGGGTGCGCACGTCACGGCCGCAGGCGGCGACGATCTTTTTCGCCACGCCATAGGCTTCCGGATGCACCGAGGAAGCATCGAGCGGCTCCTTGCCGTTGGGAATGCGCAGGAAACCGGCGGCCTGCTCGAAGGTGCGCGCGCCGAGGCGGGGGACCTTCATCAGCTCCTTGCGGCTTTCGAACGGACCATTGGCGTCACGATGCGCCACGATCGCTTCGGCGG
Organism: uncultured Shinella sp.; assembly: GCA_965650295.1. Classification (GTDB taxonomy): domain Bacteria; phylum Pseudomonadota; class Alphaproteobacteria; order Rhizobiales; family Rhizobiaceae; genus Shinella. Next base: position 723 of record CBFGOD010000164.1, read on the forward strand.
AGGATTTCCCAAGCCCGGAGACGCGGGCGAGCAGCGGCGCGGACGCCGTGTTGAGATCGACGCCGACGGCGTTCACCGCGTCTTCCACGACGGCATCGAGCGAGCGGGAGAGTTTGCCCTGGTCAACATCGTGCTGGTACTGGCCGACGCCGATCGACTTCGGCTCGATCTTCACCAACTCAGCCAGCGGATCCTGCAAGCGGCGCGCAATCGAGACGGCGCCGCGCAAGGAAACGTCGAGGTTCGGGAATTCCGCCGCCGCCGTTTCCGAGGCCGAATAGACCGAGGCGCCGGCTTCCGAGACGATGACTTTGGTGGGCTTGGTGCCCGGAAGCTGGGCCAGCATGTCGGCAACCAATTTCTCGGTCTCGCGGCTGCCCGTGCCGTTGCCGATGGAGATCAGCTCGACCTTGTGCTTGCGGATGAGGCTCGCAAGCTCGGCCTGCGTGCCGCGCACGTCGTTTTTCGGCGGGAACGGATAGACCGTCGTCGTCTCGACCACCTTGCCCGTGTTATCGACGACCGCGACCTTGACGCCGGTGCGGATGCCCGGGTCGAGGCCCATCGTGGCGCGCGTTCCGGCCGGCGCGGCGAGCAGCAGGTCCTTCAGATTACGCGCGAAAACGCGGATTGCCTCTTCTTCGGAGCGTTCGCGCATCTCGCGCATCAGGTCGAGCGACAGCGACATGGAGAGCTTGACGCGCCAGGTCCAGCCGATGACCTCGGCCAGCCACTTATCGCCCGGCTTCACGCCGACCGCATAGAAAGAAGCGATGATGCGTTCGACGGGTTTGACCGGCTCGGTGCTGTCCTGATCGACGACGATATCGACCGACAGGAACTCCTCGTTCCAGCCGCGCAGCATGGCGAGCGCCCGGTGGCCGGGCACGCCGGACCAGCGTTCGGTATGGTCGAAATAATCGGAAAACTTCGCGCCGGCCTCCTGCTTGCCCTCGACCACGCGCGAGCGCAGGAAGGAATTGCTTTTCATGTATTCGCGCAGGCGCTTCAGGAGATCGGCGTTTTCGGTCAGCTGCTCGGCGACGATATCGCGCGCGCCTTCCAGCGCCGTCTTCACATCCGGCACCTCGGCCGACAGGAATTTTTCGGCGATATCCGCCGGCACCAGCGCGCGGTCGGCAAGGATCTGCTCGGCAAGCGAGCCAAGGCCCCGCTCGCGGGCGATCTCGGCCTTGGTGCGGCGCTTCGGCTTATAGGGCAGATAGATGTCCTCGAGCTCGGCCTTGGTCATCACGGAGGCGAGCTTGCCGGCAAGTTCGTCCGTCAGCTTGCCCTGCCCTGCAATGGATTCGAGAATGGAGGTGCGGCGGGCTTCCAGTTCCCGCAGATAGGTCAGGCGCTCGGAGAGCGTGCGCAGCTGCGTATCGTCGAGGCCGCCGGTCACTTCCTTGCGGTAGCGCGCGATGAAGGGCACCGTCGCCCCCTCGTCCAAGAGCCCGACGGCGGCGGAAACCTGCGCGGCGCTCGCCTTGATCTCGGATGCGATCAGGTTTGCGATCTTCTGCGGTGTCGGGGCCATGTCGAACTCCTCTGGCTGGCATGCTGGCAAGCGGGCGGCGACCATAGTGCGCGGCCGCAAACAGGCCAATCGCACGCGGGACAGGCCGTCGCCACGTCCACAACATATATCATGGGCTTACCGGCGGCGCAGAAGCGCATCAGGGTTGAATGGACAATAACAGGAGCTTACCGGTTGTAACGCTTCATAAAGCCTTGCCGCATATCTTGTCCCCGTAGGGGAAACGGGGCTTTCGGCATGCGCGGCGCATTCTTTGCAGCAGTCACAGTGACGGCCGTTGCCACGGCTTCTCCCGCAAGCGCGACCACGCTCAACCTGCTCATCTGGGAATCCTATATCGACGAGCAGATCCTGAAGGATTTCTCGGCCGAAAACGGCGTCGAAGTCCGCCAGACCTTCTACGACAGCGGTGACGTGCGCGACGAGATCCTGGCCGACCCCAACAGCAATGTCGATGTCGTCGTGACCAACGAAAACGGCGCCCGGCTCTATGGCAACCGCGGCGTCATCCTGGCGCTGGACGCGAAGAACGTGCCGTCGCTGAAAGACTATGCCGACAGCTGGACCAAGCGCTGCGGCGGTTTCGGCGCGCCCTATCTCTGGGGCACGATGGGCATTCTCTACCGCTCCGACAAGATCACCACGCCGCCGACCTCCTGGGCGGACATGATGAAACCGGCCGAAAGCCTGCGCGGCCACATCGCCATGTATGACGACCATGCCGAAGCCTTCGTCGCGCCCCTCGTCCTGCTCGGAAAGTCCGTCAATGCCAATGACAACGAGACGCTGAAGGCCGCTTACGATCTGATGAAGGCGCAGGTGCCCTATGTGCTCACCTACGACTACGTCATCACCTCCATACAGAACGCCGACAAGGGACCGAACATCTTCATGGCGCTCGGCTACAGCGGTGACCAATACACGCTGAACGACAAGGTCTCCGCGCCCGGTCTCTGGCGCTATGTCGTGCCGAAGGAAGGCACGCTTTCCTGGCTCGACTGCGTCTCGGTCAGCGCGCGCTCGCAGAACAAGGATCTCGCCCTCAAGCTGGTCGACTATATCAGCAACGCCAAGAACGGCGCCCGCAACGCCGTCAAACTCAACATGCCGACTGCCAGCACCGCCGCTTTGGCGCTGCTGCCGGAAGACATGCGCTCCAATCCCGAAATCTATGCCGCACCGGAAATCCTGGCCAAAAGCCAGTTTCAGGAGGAACTGACCGTACAATCGGTGCAGGCCCGCCGCCGCATCATCAGCAGTCTGGCCAAGATCAGTGACGCTCGGTAAACGCGCCCTCTCCCTTATTTTCCCCGTCATTCTCGCAGGCTACGTGCTCGCCGCGTCGCTGATCTACTACGTGCAGAGTTCTTCGGTCATCGGGCTGGAACGCGCGCGCCTCTGGCAGCAGATGGGTCTCCTGACCGCCGTGTTCCAGAATGAGGTGACGCAGAACCGCAGCCTCATCTATTCGCTCGTCGAGGGCGGTGCCGTGCGCCTCTTCGTCAACGAGCCGGACGCCGCCTATCGCAGCAATGCGCTTGGCGTGCGCCTGCAGCAGAGCATCACCTCGCTCTCGGAAGATCGCAAGAAATTCATCTCGGTCGCCATCATCCGCCCGCCTCTCACGGTCGATTATTATTATGAGAACAGCGACGACCCCTTTGCCGAAATCACGCGCCAGCAGATCGAACATGCCCGCCAGGTGATCGCAAGCCCGCGGCTCTCCTCCTGGAGCTACCTCAACGTCGCGGGTATCGAGCCGCTGATCGTGCATTCGGAATTCATCGATCCGCTGACCTTCAACCGCCCTGTCGCCAGCGCCAAGGGTGGCGCCATCCTGGTGCAGACGGCCGTGCGGCCAAGACTGTTTCTCGACATGAAAAAGGCGCTGGAGAAGGAATACGGCGCCGAGATCGAGATCGGCCAGCACCAGTTCCTCGCTCAGGGCGCGCTTTCGGCAACGGCTACACTCAGCCCCTCGCTCTTCGCGCGCCTGACGCCCGACCCCGAATTCCTCGATGAACGGCTCTGGACGCTGAAATCGCTGCTGGCGCTTGGCGCCATCGCGCTCAGCCTTTGCACCATCGTGCTCGTGCTTGGCCTCGTGCGCCGCTACATCACCAATCCCATCGCCCGTCTCGACCGGCAGCTCACCGATGTGATGACCGGCAGCCGCAGCGCCTTGCCCGAGATGAACGAGGCCGGCGAAATCGGCCGCCTGTCGGCCAACGTCAAGCGCCTGCACGACCACTCCATGCAGTCCTTCGATCTCGTGCAGAACGCGTCCTGGACGGATACGCTGACGGGCATCTCCAACCGCGAATATTTCAACATCCGCTCGACGCAGATCCTCGAAGAGGCCGAAGCCGAGGATATCGGCTGTACCCTGCTCTTCATCGACGTGGACAATTTCAAGTTCGTCAACGACAAGCACGGCCACAAGATCGGCGACGAGCTCCTCAAGGCACTCGCCGCCCGCATTTCCACCATCGTCTCGCGCGCCGTCGTGGAGCGCGGCCTGCCGGAGGGACTGTTCGCGCGGCTTTCCGGCGACGAATTCGCCATCATGCTGCGTTGCCAGCCCGGCAGCGGCACGATTACGGAAACATCGAACGAAATTCTCGCGCTGTTCGGCGAAGGTTTCGAGGTGCTGGACAAGGCCTATCCGGTCACCGCCAGCATCGGCATCGCCGTCTATCCCGAGGATGCCCGCACCCTGCCGGAACTCATCGCCAATGCGGATGCCGCGATGTATCAGGCGAAATCCCAGGGCAAGAACGGGTCGGCCCGCTATTCGCGCTCGCTGCACGAGAAGCGCAACCGCCAGCGCCGTATCGAGGAAGAGCTGCGCGTGCTCGATCCCGACAGCGAATTCCACCTCGTCTACATGCCGATCGTCGATGGCCACGGCAAGGTGACGGGCTGCGAGGCGCTGCTGCGCTGGAATTCCCCCGTTCTCGGCCGTGTGACGCCGGACGAATTCATTCCTATCGCCGAGACGACCGGGCTCTTCAGCAAGATCGACTGGTGGGTGATCGACCGGGCGATGGCCGAATACGGCCAGATCAAGAAGCTGTTCGGCGCCGAGACGATCCTCTGCATCAACATCTCCTCGGCCGAACTCTACACCAAGTCGATCAGCGATCATTTCTGCGACTGCGCCGACCGGCACGGCGTCGATGCGCGCGTCATCGAGATCGAGCTGACGGAAACCTTCGCCGTCAAGCTCGGCGAGCAATCGCGGCGCAACATCGAGATCCTGCGCAGCCGCGGCTTCCGCATCTCGATCGACGATTTCGGCGCCGGCTATACCTCGGTGCAGCAGATCATCGAATACCCGGCGGAGACCATCAAGCTCGACCGCGAACTGGTCGAAAGCCTTACCCGCTCGGCCGCCCTGCCGACGCTGCGCGCACTCGTGGCGCTCTGCCATGCGCAGGACATGTCGGTGATTGCCGAAGGTGTCGATACGACGGAGAAGATGGGCCTGCTCGCCGCCGCCGGCTGCGACCTGTACCAGGGCTACCTCATCTGCCGGCCGCAGCCGCTCGAGGAGCTCGGCATCTGGGCGATGCAGCGGCTGGTGGAAAAGGCGCGCGATGCCGCGCAAAGCCCGGAGCGGCGGGCGCGGGCGTAATACCACTGGGTGTGGCTACCCCCCTCTGCCCTGCCGGGCATCTCCCCCACAAGGGGGGAGATCGGCAAGAGGTAAAAAACTTTGCTCAATCAGCAACGTCGAAGATAACCGAAACGGTGCTCCATCCAATCTCCCCCCTTGTGGGGGAGATGTCCGGCAGGACAGAGGGGGTGCATGCACCCAGCCCACTCACGACGTCGGGAAATCCAGGCCCATTTCGCGGAATCGGGCCGGGTCGTCGCCCCAGTTCTCACGCACCTTCACGAAGAGGAAGAGGTGCACGGTCTGCTCGAGAATCTCGGACAGCTCCTTTCGGGACGCAGTGGAGATCGCCTTGATCGCGTCGCCGTTCTTGCCGAGCGCGATCTTCTTCTGGCTGTCGCGCTCGACATAGATGACCTGTTCGATGCGCACCGAGCCGTCCTTGCGCTCTTCCCACTTCTCCGTCTCGACATGCGAGGAATAGGGAAGCTCCTGATGCAGGCGCAGGAACAGCTTTTCGCGGGTGATTTCGGCCGCGAGCTGGCGCATCGGCAGGTCGGAAATCTGGTCTTCCGGATAGTACCAGGGTCCCTCGGGCAGTGCGCCCGCGAGATAATCCATCACGTCTTCGCAGCCCGAACCGTTCAGCGCCGAGATCATGAAGGTGCGCTCGAACTTGACGACCTCATTGACGGCGGCCGTCAGTTTCAGGAGGTCTTCCGGCTTGACGCGGTCGACCTTGTTCAAGACGAGGATCTTCGGCTGGTGGACTTCCTTCAGGCCTTCCAGGATCGTCTCGGCGTCGCCCTTCAGGCCGCGCTCGCTGTCGATCAGGAACATGATGAAGTCGGCATCCTTGGCGCCGCCCCAGGCGGTGGTGACCATGGCGCGGTCAAGCCGGCGGCGCGGCTTGAAGATGCCGGGCGTGTCCATGAAGACGATCTGGGCGTTGTTGTGGATGGCGATGCCGCGCACGATGGCGCGCGTCGTCTGTACCTTGTGGCTGACGATCGACACCTTGGCGCCGACGAGGCGGTTGACCAGCGTCGACTTGCCGGCATTGGTCGCGCCGATCAGCGCCACGAAACCCGAATGGGTCGGGCCAGCGCCGGTCTCGGCAGGGTTGTTTTGTTCTTCGGTCATGATGTCCGTTTAATCTTTGTTTGTTCGCAATTCCAAACGCAAAACCGCTCAAGCACTTTTGCTGGAATTGCTTCAGCCGCTGCCCTTGGGCCAGACGCCTTCACGTTCCAGAATCTTCGTTGCGGCCGCCTGTTCCGCGGCCCGTTTCGAGCGGTCGATGCCGGTTTCCGGCTTCACGCCCTTGATCTCCACCGTCACGGTGAAGCGCGGGTCGTGATCCGGGCCGGAGCGTTCGTCCACCTTGTAGTTCGGCGTCAGGCCGAAGCGGGCATGCGCCCATTCCTGCAATTCGGTCTTGGCATCGCGCCGCGCACCTTCCGCGCGGGCCGCCCTGCCCTCCCAGTTGCGCAGGATGAAGCCGCGTGCGGCTTCCAGCCCGCCGTCGAGATAGATCGCGGCGATCAGCGACTCTATCACATCGGCGCGCACATTCAGCATGGCTTTTCCGGTGAGCTTCTTCACATCCGCACCGGTGCGGATGAACCGGTGCAGCGCGAGGTCATCCGAGACCGCCGCGCAACTTTCGGCGCTGACCAGCTGGTTCAGGCGAACGGAAAGCTCGCCCTCCTTGGCATCGCGAAAGGTGCGGAACAGCATCTCGGCGACGCAGAGCCCAAGCACGCGGTCGCCGAGGAATTCGAGCCGTTCGTAATTGCTGCCTTTTCCCGGCCGGGCGCTCGCATGCGTGATCGCCCGGTCGAGACGGTCCTTGTCGGTGAAGGCGTAGCCGATCAGCTCCTCGAGAGCCTTGCGGTTGACGTCGTTCAGCGGAATGGCGCCCTTCATTCAACGACCTTGAACAGGCGATCCCAGCGCAGGTTGGTCGGCCATTTCCAGATTTCGCTGAAGGCGGTGTCATGGCCGAGCGAGAAGAAGATCAGGCTGGCGCGGCCGATCAGGTTCTCGGCCGGAACGAAACCGACGTCGAAACGGCTGTCGGCCGAGTTGTCGCGGTTATCGCCCATCATGAAATAGTGGCCTTCGGGCACGATGAATTCGCGCGTGTTGTCGCCGACCGTGCCGGGGCGCGTGTCGAGCGTGTCATAGGTCACGCCGTTGTCGAGCGTTTCGCGGAACACCGGAACGTCCTCGCCGGTGTCATACTGGTCATCGGCGCGGAAGAAACCATTGTGCTCGCGCGGAACCGCGACGCCGTTGACGTAGAGTTCGCTGTCCTTGACCTGGATACGGTCACCCGGCAGGCCGACGAGGCGCTTGATGTAATCGATGTCCGGGTTCGGCGGGAAGCGGAAGACGACGATGTCGCCACGCTTCGGCTCGCTTGCGAAGATGCGGCCGGAGAACAGGTTCGGCGAGAACGGCAGCGAATATTTCGAATAGCCGTAGGAGAACTTGTTGACGAAGAGATAGTCGCCGACGAGCAGCGTCGGCATCATCGAGCCGGACGGGATGGTGAAGGGCTGGAAGAGCACCGTGCGGATCACCACGGCGAGCAGCAGCGCCTGGATGATGACCTTGACGTTTTCCCACAGGCCGCCTTCGGCCTTTTCTGTCTTCTCTGCCACGCCGGACTTTTCCTTATTTGCGAACATTTGGCCCTCTATAGAGGAAAGGTTGTCTGTTGGAAATCGCGTCGGTCAAAAAGACGCGGGGATCCGGTTATCCGGGCGTTCCGGCCGGCAGCGCCTCGATGATCACGAAAGCTTGTGCCAGCGGAAAGTCGTCGGTGATGGTGATGTGGATACGCGCCTCATGGCCCGCAGGCAGCATCTGGTGCAGCCGCTCCAGCGCCCCGCCCGTCAGCTTCATCGTCGGTTTGCCGCCCGGCAGGTTGACGACGCCCATATCCTTCCAGAACACGCCCTGCGCCAGACCCGTGCCGAGCGCCTTGGAACAGGCCTCCTTGGCGGCGAAGCGCTTGGCATAGGAGGCCGCGCGGTTCTTGCGCCCGTCGGACTTCGCCCGCTCGATCTCGGTGAAACACCGATCGGTGAACCGCGCGCCGAACCGCTCCAGCGACTTCTCCACCCGGCGGATGTCGATGAGGTCGCTGCCGATGCCGATGATCATGGGGTTGTGTCTCCACGGAAATGAACGGGCGCGCGGCCGGCCGACGGAAGACCGGCGCGTTCCAGCAGGCGTGCGTGACGGCGCGCCTTGAAGGAGCCGACGGCAAAGCGTGTCA
>CBFGOD010000165.1:0-9152 GCA_965650295.1 uncultured Shinella sp.
CGGTGACGGTGACAGCCCAGGCATGCGACAGGAAGCCGTCGAAGGCATCCATATCGTCGCGAAGACGGCCCTCGATATGGTCGACCGTGTGGATGAGGCGCGAATACATCTCGATCTGCCGGCGGCCGATGACCTTGACGGAGCCGGGCTCGCAGCCGCGGCTCTTGTCGTTGCGATCGACGTCCGAGCACATGGTGAGTTCGGATTCGTCCTTCTTCGAGTTCAGGAGCTTCAGAATCTGCTCGCTGTCGGCGATCGGATCGTCGCCGCGCTTGATCGTGCCTGATATCGGGCAGGTCTCGATGCGGCGGCCCGACACGCGCACGAACATTTCCGGCGAAGCGCCGACGAGATATTCCTGGTTGCCGAGATTGATGAAGAAGGAATAGGGCGATGGATTGATCGCCTTGAGGCGGCGCGAGATTTCCGACGGCTTGCTTTCGCAGCGTTCGAAGAATTTCTGGCCGGGCACGACTTCGAAAAGGTCGCCACGCCGGAAACTTTCCTTCGCCTTGACGACCAGCTCGGCATATTCGCCCGGGCGGTGATCGCCATGCGGCGGAATGACATCGACGGTCTGGAACGGCTCGGAGGCGATGGTCTCGCCCTTGCCTTCGGTCGAAAGCCCGTCCCTGGCAAAGTCGTAGCGGTCGATCCAGGCCTTGGCGGCATAATGGTCGACGACGAGGATTTCATCCGGCAGGAAGAGCACCATGTCGCGCTGGTCGTCCGGCCGCTTCAGCTTCAGCTCGATGGCGTCGAACTGGAAGGCGAGATCGTAGCCGAAGGCGCCGTAGAGGCCGAGGCTGGCATCCTGATCGGAATGGAAGAGATCCGTCACGGCGCGCAGCACCGTGAAGACCGTCGGCATCTTGGAGCGTTCTTCCTCCGTAAAGACCCGGTCGGGCAGCTTCACGTCGAGATCGAGACGGGTCGAGGTGCGCGCGCCGAGCTTCAGCTCCGGCACAGTGACCAGACGCCCGGCGATGAAGTCCAGCAGCACTTCGCCGCGGCCATTATAGGCTTCGATCCAGACGGAACGGCCGAAGGAGGAGATGCCGAGCGGCGGATCGACGACGGCGGTGTCCCAGCGCGTGTAGCGGCTCGGATATTCGTAGTTCGAGGAGAAGACGGCACCGCGCCGCTCGTCGAGCTTGTCGACATAGGCGGAAATCGCATTTGCATAATCCGCCGCGCGGCGGCGGCGGGTGACGGTCACGCCGCCCTTGGTTTCATAGGCTTCGCCGCCGTCTTCCAGTATTCTCGTCGCCATTCCCCAACTCCGTTTCAGGCCCGGTTTCAAGGCGGCTGAAAACAAAAAAGCCGCCTCGAAACTTCCGGGCGGCTTGTCGTCTCAATCACGCATGACTGGTCAAGGCCGCCTCAGCGAGCCCACCACCAACCAGCAATGTTGATCATCTTTTCCATGGGCCGAAGTGTTAGCGTGAAGTGCGACGCTGCGCAAGGGCGATTGCGGGAATGGGCTGGCTTGCGGGAAATTGCGGCCGAAGCGCTTTGGCCTTTGCCAATGCTGCGCGCAGCGAGATCAGCAAGCAATAAATTGTCAAGCTCGCGAAATTCGCGATATCCGGAGATTTGCCCATTCCTTGAGCATGTGCTAATCCCCGCAGCTTGGAACATTAGAATCAAGGCAAATACCCATGGTCGCCGTCATGGTAGATGAGTTTCGTGAGATGCAACGCCGGCTCGCGGATGTACTGGAAGAATACGAAACCCCCGAATTCAAGCGGCTCGACGATCAGATCGCGCATGTCTTCGATGCCATCTACCAGCACGAGCCGCGGACGGTAGAGGAAGCCCGCACCATGGCCGGCTTCTTCCTCGACCTCATCGGCGACAATGATGCGGGGGATAATATTCACCTGATCGAGAAGGTGCGCACCATCGTCGAAGACTGTTCGGCGCGCAGCGATCTGCCGATGGAAATCGTGCACGGCGCCGGCATCTAAAGCATGTCGCGCAAAAGTGTGCAGCGGTTTTGCGATAACGACATGCGTAAAACAAGGAGCTAAAGCGTAAGGAGCGAATCTGAAAGATCGCGACGCGCTTTAGCAATCTGGCGGCAACCAATTTGGCCTTACGGCGTTTCCCCGCTGACCTCGTCAGCCGGGAGACCGACCCATCGCACACCGCCGCGCCCTCCTCCTCATCCTCGCCATTCCGCTTCTCGCCGGGGCTGCCGACCTGCCGAAGGACGGCCCCCTGCCCGTGTCCCGGCCCGAGCAGAAGGCCGAGGACAAAGCGAACAAGGATGCCGAAACAGCGCCGGATGCCTCGGTGAAAGAGGATGCTGAGCGCCAGGCAAAGGAAGACGCCAAGGCGGAAGCAGACAAGAAGGCCAAGGCAGAGGCTGAGAAGGCAGCGCAGCGCCCGCATGAGGACGCAAAGGCGGAAGCGGCCTGCCGGGCGGAGCTGAAAACCCTCGGCGTGACCTTTGAGGAGGCACCCGTCGTCAACGACGGCGCGGCCTGCGGCATCGACAAACCGGTTCTGCTCAAGGGGCTTCCCGGCGGCGTGAAGGTCGAGCCGGAAGCGACGGTGCGCTGCGAGACGGCCTTGCAGGTCGCGCGCTGGCTGGATGGATCGGTCAAACCCTCGCTGAAAGCGGCGATGCCCGGCGAGACGATCACCGTGCTCTCGCAGGCCTCCGCCTATGTCTGCAAGAACCGCAATGGCGCCGAAGAAGGCAAGATCTCCGAACACGCCTTCGGCAATGCGCTCGACATTGCCGGCTTTACGCTGAAGAGCGGCAAGACGATCACCATCCGCCCCGCCGACAAGGAGCCCACGCTGGAGGGCGCCTTCCAGCGTGCCATCACCGAGGCCGCCTGCCTTTACTTCACGACGGTGCTCGATCCCGGCAGCGACGCCGCCCATCAGAACCATCTGCATCTCGACGTGAAAGAACGGCGCGGCGGCTATCGCTACTGCTGGTAAGCCGGCACGCCGCTTCCTATCTGTAGCGCGGCATTCGCCGCGTCATCCTCCAAAGGACCCTTCCATGTCGATTTCCGCCTACGAACTCACCATCCCCACCCTGCAGCGCGGTTTTGCCGTGCTCACCAAGCTGCTCGACAAGGCCGAAGCCTTCGCCGAGGAGAAGAAGATCAAGCCGGAAATCCTCGTCAATGCGCGCCTTGCGCCCGACATGCTCTCACTTGCCGGCCAGATCCAGCGCCTCAGCGACACCGCCAAGGCCGCAGCCGGCCGCCTCACCGGCACGGAAGCGCCAAGCTTCGCCGACGACGAGGTGACACTGGCCGACCTGCGCGCCCGTATCCAGAAGACGACGGACTACCTCGCCGCCGTACCGGAATCCGCCTTCGAGGGGGCAGAAGAGCGCACCGTCACGCTGAAGACGCGCGGCGGCGAGCTCAGCTCCTCCGGCAAGGACTACATCCTCACCTTCGTCCTGCCGAACTTCTACTTCCACCTGAGCATGGCCTACGCCATCCTCCGCCACAACGGCGTCGCCGTCGGCAAGCTGGACTTTTTGGGCCGGGCGTAAGCGCGACTATGCCAATCCTGGAGGTGGCGACCATCGATCAAAAAGCCCTCCTCCCCACTGACGTCATCCTCGGGCTTGACCCGAGGATCCACCGCCTCACCCGGAACGTGGATGGTCGGGTCAAGCCCGACCATGACGGAGGAGAGGGAGTAGATGAACTCAGCGGGTACAGGAACAGGCGCTCAAGGCAGCGCCTCACCAGCACCAGACAGCAGTTGCGGACCGACCAGGCTCCAAGCTACGCCAACCTCAGAAAAGCCCCTCGATATAGCCCTGCTCGTTGAGAAAAATCTTCTCCGACGATGGCACTTTCGGCAGGCCGGGCATGGTCATGATCTCCCCGGTGATGACGACGACGAAACCGGCGCCGGCTGATAGCCGGACTTCGCGTACCGGCACTGTATGCCCTGACGGCGCGCCGCGCAGGTTCGGGTCGGTCGAGAAGGAATACTGCGTCTTCGCCATGCAGACCGGCAGGTTGCCGTAACCCTGCTCCTCCCAGACGCGCAGTTGATCGCGCACCGCCTTGTCGGCGATGACCTCGCCGGCGTGGTAGATGTCCTTGGCGATCGTCTCGATCTTCTGGAACAGCGGCATGGCATCCGGATAGAGCGGCGAGAACTGCGACAGGCCGGATTCGGCGAGCTCGACGATCTTGCGGGCCAGCGGCTCGATACCGGCGGAACCCTCGGCCCAATGCTTGCAGAGGATCGCTTCTGCCCCCAGGGTCGCGACAAAATCCTTCACCGCCTGGATTTCATGGTCCGTATCGGATGTGAAATGGTTAATGGCGACGACGACGGGCACGCCGAACTTTTTGACGTTCTGCACATGCCGGCCGAGATTGGCGCAGCCTTTCTTGACGGCCTCGACATTCTCCTTGCCGAGATCATCCTTCTTGACGCCACCGTTCATCTTCATGGCGCGCACGGTGGCGACGATGACAGCCGCATCCGGCTTCAGCCCCGCCTTCCGGCACTTGATGTCGAAGAATTTTTCCGCACCGAGATCCGCACCGAAGCCGGCTTCCGTCACCACGTAATCAGCGAGTTTGAGCGCCGTCGTGGTGGCGATGACCGAATTGCAGCCATGGGCAATGTTGGCGAAGGGGCCGCCATGCACGAAGGCCGGGTTGTTCTCCAGCGTCTGCACGAGGTTCGGCTGCATGGCATCTTTCAGCAGCACCGTCATCGCGCCATCCGCTTTGATATCGCGGGCAAAGACCGGCGACTTGTCGCGGCGATAGCCGATGATGATGTTACCGAGACGCTTTTCGAGATCCTTCAGATCCGTCGAAAGGCAGAGGATCGCCATCACCTCGGAGGCGACGGTGATGTCGAAGCCCGCCTCGCGCGGGTACCCGTTCGCCACGCCACCGAGCGAACAGACGATCTCGCGCAGCGCCCGGTCGTTCATGTCCATGACGCGCCGCCAGGCGATGCGGCGGATATCGATGTTCTGCTCGTTGCCCCAGTAAATGTGGTTGTCGATCAGCGCGGAGAGCAGGTTGTGCGCCGAGGTGATGGCGTGGAAATCGCCGGTGAAATGGAGGTTCATGTCCTCCATCGGCACGACCTGCGCATAGCCGCCGCCGGCCGCCCCGCCCTTCACGCCGAAGCACGGGCCGAGCGACGCCTCGCGGATGCAGGTGATCGCCTTCTTGCCGATGCGGTTGAGGCCATCGCCGAGCCCCACCGTCGTGGTCGTCTTGCCCTCACCCGCGGGTGTCGGATTGATCGCGGTGACGAGGATCAGCTTGCCGTTCTTCTTGCCCTTCTGGTCGGCGATAAACTCGGCGCTGATCTTCGCCTTGTCATGGCCGTAGGGCAGCAGGTGCTCGGCGGGAATGCCGAGCTTGGCGCCGATCTCCAGGATCGGCTTCTTCTTTGCGGCGCGGGCGATTTCGATATCGGACTTCACATCGGCCATGCGGTGTCGCTCCCTCTTCAGCGCGTTTTTACCGCAGTCGGGCTCCTCTCCCGAAGGCGGCGCTTTCTTGTCTTGCAGCGCCATTTCAGCGTGAAGCAACCTGCGACGCCACGCCGTAATTTGCCGCCGGATACGCCAGACGCGACATTTGCCGATTAATTTGCGCCCGAAACGAAAACGGCGCGCATCCGAAGACACGCGCCGCCTTGAAATTACTGCGGGATCAGCGCGCCAACACGTCGCGCATTTCCACGAGATTGGAGCGCACACGCAGGATATAGAAGCCCATCGTGGCCAGATGCGTCGGCATGATCCAGCCATCTTCGCGACCATTCGAGATGATCGCCGGCTGGATTTTCAGCGCCGAACGCAGCTGCTTGATGCTTTCCGTCCACAGCGGCTCGATGCCACGCGCCTTGATGACAGCGTCGAAATCCGCGCCGGCAGCGGACAGGATGCCGTAATAGCCATAGAGCTGGCCATAGGCGAACCAGAAGCGATCATCCGCCCGCGTATCGAACCAGCCGCCATTGTGGAACTCCGAACGCTCACGGATGATGGCCGAGGTGGAGCCGATATCATTGGAGATACGGTCGAGGAATTCGATCAGGTTGTCCGAGCGGCCGTCGAAGATCGCCTCGCAGGATTCGAGCGCGGTGTTGAACTTGCGCAGGTCCGCCATCGCGGTGCGATAGTAGTTCGGCGTCGGCGTCTTCGGCAGCAGCGAATCCGAGCCGAAATACCAAGTTTCCTCATCGAACTGCATGTTGCCGCGGGCGCGCTGCAGGTCGGCATTGATGCCGGAGGTGCCGCGCACGCGGCCGAGCGCATCGACGAGCTCCACGGCAGTGCGGCGGATCGTCTGGTTCACGCCGCGCTGGAAGGCGGCCTTGTTGTCCATCCAGGGCGTGTCTTCCCAGTCCAGCCCGAAGAGGCCGAGCTTGTAGAGCAGCATGGAGGAGATCCAGGCGTTCTGATTGACGTTGTAATCGATGAGATCAGCCGTCACGTCAACGATCGCCGAGCGCACGCAGGTTTTGGGCTCCGGCTCCGCCACTTCGCCTGCCGCCGGCGTGGTTGCGGCGGCGCCGGACGTGGTAACGCCCGCATCCTGCTTGCGCTGGGCAAGATTGTAGCTGTTCACGTAATCTGGATTGAAGCCGCTCCAGACCTGCGTCTGCCAGATGAAATAGGCATAGAAGCCGAAGAGCAGCAGAAGGCCGATGCCGATCGGCCCTTTGATGATCCAGCTGCGGGCCTTGTACCAGTTCGTCGCCGTGATGAACGGCCAAAGGATCCAGGCGATCACGAGGCCGATGCCCCGGCCGATGGCCGCGAAGATGCGTTGGAAAAACGCGACGATCGGGTCAAGCATTGGCGTCGTCCTCTCTGATGCCGAACAGTTTCCTGCGGAAAGCAGCCTTGTCTTGCAGATAGGTTCGCGTCAACGTCGCCACAACATATTCGCGGAACTTTTCGCTGTAGTGCTCGTAAGCCGCATAGAAACCCTGCTTGTCGAAGACGAAGCGGGAGACGAAGTCATAGGGAACCATCTGTGAAATCAGACGGTTGACCAGCCATTGATCCGGATGATCGGGCGCTGCGCGCACCAGCTGGAAGCGCCGGTCGGGAGCGACCTCCCCCACCTTGATCTCGCCTGTCGACGCCACCGTACGGATCGCCTCCTGCAGGAAGGGATAGGTGCCATCGCGCGCGACGAGATTGGTATTGCGATGCATCCAGGTCTGCAGCCAGATCCGGTCGGCCTTCTCGATATCCGTGGTCGGGTCGCTCTGGTTGACGAGATTGACCACCGTCATCTCGGCACGGTGCTGGAAGAGGCCCGACGGCTCGACCCAGGAGGCGCGCGGCAGTTCCAGCCGCTTGGTCGAGGCGAGGAAATCGAAGATGCGCTTGGGATCGTCGAGCGCGATGTAACTGACCTGCCAGGGCCGCGAGCGGCGGAAGCCCGGCACGCTCGGATCGCAGATGACGGTCGTCGTCTTGTCATCGAGAAAGACATAGACGCCGCCGAAATGGTTTGCCCAGAAGGCCTCGTGGCGGAAGACCAGCTGATCCGGCACCAGCGCATTCTGCCTGATGTCGCCCGTCTGCTTGGCGAGATCCACCATGCGGTTCAGCATGGCATCATCGGACCAGGCATTCGGCACCGTCTTCAGCCGGTCGACCAGACCGCGCAGCTCCGCCGCCTTGCCGAGCATGTCCTCGGCCGACAGCACCTTGAAGCGCACCTCATTGATCGAGAGCAGATCGTCGATGTCGTTGACGATGGAGACGGAGTCCTCGATCTCGCCATAGAGCGCGTCACGGATGGTGATCGCGTTGATCGCCCGCGCATTGGCCGAGAAGAACTCGTGCATCAGCGCGGCGGTGTTGGAAAAGCTCGTATGCACCACCGGCAGGTTCACCTGCTCCGGCGTCATGATGACGAAGCGGCGGTTGACGCGGTTCGGATCGAGATAATCCCGGTCGCCCAGCTCGTCGGCGATCTCGGGCGAAAAGCCGGTCATGTCGATGCGGAAGCTGGTAAGCGCCGTGCGCCTGATACCAAACCCGTCGAGCGCCTTGTTGTAGCGCTCGACCAGATGCGGCTCGTCCACCGGCAACAGCCGGCCATAGATCAGTTCGGCTTCGAGGAGACGTTTCATGCGCGGCAATTCATTCGTTTACCGGCAGCTTGTTGTCCTCACCCCAGAGGAGGTCGTCGAGGTCAACGTTGAGCGCTTTCGCAATGCCTTTAAGCACGGAAAGGCTGCCCTCCTTCTTTCCGGTCTCAATCTCCGACAAATAGGCCGTGCTGATGCCAACCTGAGCTGCCAAGTCCTTGGCGGAAAGGTTGCGAAAATCACGCCACACGCGCAACGGGCTTTCGCCGTCCATCATACGATAGACGAACTCGGCAGGAATCATTTCGTCCTCACCCGCCGCAATCCTGGCTTTGGCACGGTCGTAAGCGGCCACATCGGCAAGCATCTCCGCCGCCTCGACGAGGGCGTCATATTCGGCCCGCGACAGAACGACCATTTCGTCACCGCTCGGCGACTTGAACTGCGTCAAATGTCCCATTTCAGGTCCTTAATCATAAATGCTGCCGCGGCTACCGATTTCCTCGATGAATACGACCCTGTCATCTTCATCGAAGATCACGCGCCAATCTCCAACTCTTAACCTGTAACCTGGTCGTCCCTGCAATTTTTTGACTTGGTTTGCGAGCGCGGCTGGGTCAGCCGCGTATTGATCGACCTTGCTACGAACACGCGCCGCGTCGTTTCGTGGCATCCTCAACAGCACGCGGGAAGCAGCTTTGCTGTAGGCGACATGTTTCATGTTGCGATTATAGCGGAGAGCGAATTTTCTTCAATCCTACCACCGCCCCTCGGCCTTCATTGTCTCCATCTCCCGCACCGCCTTCTCGCGCTGGCGTTCGCGGCGGATGATGTCGGAGACGGCGGCGTCGTCGGATTTGTCGGTGTAGCGGAATTCGCTATCGCCGTAGCGGTTGATTTCCTGGAGGATCATATCGAGGGTGATCGGCCCGCGAAGGTCGGCGATCATCGCCGTTTTCTCGTCGTAGGACTTGTGCATGAAGTCCTCGGGTTTCTGGAACCATTCGTCGGGGAGTTCGACATCCATGGCGCGCATCTTGACCGCGTCGGTGATGTTCTTGACCGCG
>CBFGOD010000166.1:0-9031 GCA_965650295.1 uncultured Shinella sp.
CGAGGAAATCGTGCTCGAGCACCTCGCACTGCAGCGGCACTTTCAGGCCCATGCTCGCCGGCCTCGGATGCCAGCGCAGGAACGCGGCGCCGCCCTCATAAACCTCGCCGATCAGCTGCGCCAGATGCAGAAGATGGGCGGCATGGGCGGCATCATGGGCCTGATGCCGGGCATGGCCGGCATGAAGGACAAGATGTCGGCCGCCGGCCTCGACGACAAGCTGTTCGGCCGCCAGATCGCCATCATCAATTCGATGACCAAGGCCGAGCGCGCCAACCCCGACCTGCTCAAGCATTCCCGCAAGAAGCGCATCGCCGCCGGCTCCGGCACCGATGCGGCCGACATCAACAAGCTTCTGAAGATGCACCGCCAGATGGCGGACATGATGAAGATGATGGGCGGCAAGAAGGGCGGCATGATGAAACAGATGATGGGCGGTCTTGCCAGCAAGATGGGTCTCGGCGGCGGCATGGGCGGCATGCCTGACCTCTCCAGCATGGACCCCAAGCAGCTCGAAGCGCTTGCCAAGCAGGCGGAAGCCGCCGGTATCAAGCCGGGCAGCCTTCCGGGGATCGGCGGCGGCGGTCTTCCGGGTCTTGGCGGACGCCTGCCGGGTCTCGGCGGCCTTCCGGGCCTGCCCGGCCTGCCGAAGAAGAAGTGAGGGATTGAACCATGACGATCGATCCGAAGATTAGGGAACAACTGGGCCAGTACCGGCAGTCGATCGACAATATCGACGCCGCCCTTGTGCATATGCTCGCCGAACGCTTCCGCTGCACCCAGGCGGTGGGCGTGCTGAAGGCGACGCATGAACTGCCGCCGGCCGATCCGGCGCGCGAGGAATACCAGATCGAGCGCCTTCGCCGCCTGGCGAAGGATGCCAATCTGGATCCGGATTTCGCGGAGAAGTTCCTGAACTTCATCATCCGCGAGGTGATCCGGCATCATGAAGCCATCGCCGCTGAACACAGCGGCGCAAACCAGACCACCGCTTGAAAAAAGCGGCTTACGTCACATCCAAGGAGTAATGACATGTCCCTGAAAATTCGTCTCGCCCGCGGTGGCTCCAAGAAGCGTCCGTACTACCAGATCGTCGTTGCCGACGCCCGCTCGCCGCGTGACGGCCGCTTCCTCGAGAAGGTTGGTTCGTGGAACCCGATGCTCGGCAAGGAAGACGCAAACCGCGTCCAGATCGACGCCGACCGCATCAAGGAATGGCTCGCCAAGGGCGCCCAGCCGACCGACCGCGTTGCCCGCTTCCTCGACGAAGCCGGTGTTGCAAAGCGCGACGCCCGCTCGAACCCGAACAAGGCAAAGCCGGGCAAGAAGGCTCTCGAGCGCGCTGCCGAGAAGAAGCAGAAGGAAGAAGACGCCGCTGCTGCTGCCGCTGGCGAATAATTCTTCGCATTATCCTTTTGAAGCGGGCGGCGTGTCTCATGCCGCCCGTTTTCATTTGCGTCAGCGCCCCGGCGCTCACGCACTTTTGCTGGAATTGCTCTAGGAGCCTTGGCGCAGACGTCGTATGAGGCTTCACACGAACGCTCGGAACAGAACCATGGCGAAACTGGAAAATCCCGTCCTCATGGGCACGGTCGGCGCGGCCCAGGGCCTGCGCGGCGAAGTCCGTGTGAAATCCTTCACGATCGACCCGACGGCGATCGGCGATTACGGCCACCTGCACACCGCCGACGGCCGGTCCTTCGAGGTGCTGGAAGTGCGCGAGGCGAAGAACGTCGTCGTGGTGCGTTTCCGGGGCGTCAACGACCGCAATGCGGCCGAGGCGCTGAACGGCACCGATCTCTATATCGAACGCGACAACCTGCCGGATGACGAGCTTGATGAGGACGAGTTCTTCTATGCTGATCTCGAAGGGCTTGAGGCCGTCGATACGCAGGGGCGCAGCCATGGCACGGTGACCGGCATCTTCGATTTCGGCGCCGGCGATCTTCTCGAGCTCAAAGGCCCCGGCAAGCGGCCGGTGCTCATTCCCTTCTCCGAAGCCGCCGTGCTGGAAATCGACGTCGAGGGCGGACGCCTGGTGATCGACGCGATCGCTGCCGGCCTCGAGGAAGAAGAACAGAATGGCCCCGGCAGCCGGCGTCGCCGCCCGCCGGAAGACGACGGGGATTGATTTGGCTTTCCGCGCCACCATCCTGACGCTCTATCCGGAGATGTTTCCCGGCCTGCTCGGTCAGTCGCTCTCGGGAAAGGCCCTTTCGCGTGGCGACTGGGCGCTCGATTGCGTGCAGATCCGTGATTTCACCACGGACCGCCACCGCACTGTCGACGACACGCCGGCCGGCGGCGGTGCGGGCATGGTGCTGAAGCCGGATGTGCTGGCTAGGGCGATCGATCATGCATCCGAAGGCGATAACCGCCCGCGCCTGCTGATGAGCCCGCGCGGCAAGCCGCTGACGCAGCAACGCGTGCGCGAACTGGCCGCCGGCGAGGGTGTCATCGTGGTCTGCGGCCGGTTCGAGGGTGTCGACCAGCGGGTTATCGACGGGCGCCAGCTCGAAGAGGTGTCGATCGGCGACTACATCCTCTCCGGCGGGGAACCGGCGGCGATGATCCTCCTCGATGCCATCGTGCGTATCCTGCCCGGCGTGATGGGCAATGCGCTCTCCGGCGAGCACGAGAGTTTCGAGGGCGGGCTGCTGGAGCACCCGCATTATACGCGCCCGCAGGTCTGGGAAGGCCTGGAAATTCCGGGCGTTCTCACCTCGGGCAACCATGCGGCCATCGACAGGTGGCGGCGTGAAGAGGCGGAGGCACTGACGCGCGAGCGCCGGCCGGACCTGCTGTTTCAGCCCGTCACGAAATAATAGATCGTCAGCGCGATACCAACCGCGACCACCAGGCCGCGGATGACCGGTTGCGGCACGCGCCGGGCCGCCCAGACGCCGGACCAGCCGCCAAGCGCGCCGGCCGGCACCATGACGGCGGCCTGCGGCCAGCCGACGACCTTGCCGCTGGCGAAGACGACGATGGCGACGCCCGCGATAACGACGGCCAGGAAGTTTTTGAGCGCATTGAGACGGTGATAGTCGCCGCCCTTGGTGAGACCGAGCACCGCGAGCATCATGATGCCCATGCCGGCGCCGAAGAAGCCGCCATAGATCGAGGTGACGAACTGGCCGGCAAGGCCGAGCGGCGAGACCGGCGTTTCGGCATGCAGCGTCTTCGGCTTGAGATAGGGGCCGGCGGCGAAGATGATGGTCGCGGCCAGCAGCAGCCAGGGCACGAGCGCGCGGAAGGACGGATTGTCGAGCGACAGCAGCAGAAGCGCGCCGGCAAGGCCGCCGACGAGCGACAGCGCGCCAAGCAGCGCCGCTTCCTTCCAGTCGGCCCTGATCTCCTTGGCATAGGCGAGCGAGGAGGTGACGTAGCCGGGGAACTGGGTGATCGACGAGGTTGCATTGGCGACGATCGGCGGCAGGCCGGTCAACGTCATCGCGCCGAAGGTGAGGAAGGTGCCGCCGCCGGCAATGGCGTTGACCACGCCGGAGAGGTAGCCCGCGGCAAACAGCAAGATGGCATCGGCAAAGGTCATGGCACTCCTCGCGGACAACGGCCATCGGCCGCCGTCTCCTCCTCAAAAGCGTGATATCGTGGTGCCGTAAGGCCTGCAAGGCCGGAAAAACCGCCATTCCCAGGCCGATTCTTTTGGTCTTGGGGGATGACAAACGGCTTTACCTGGTGTATTGGCCCGCACGGATTTGGGATTACCCAGCCGACCTGCAAGCAAAGAATGGCGAACCCGCTCCGTCCGGCAACGGACTACCCTCACGAGGCATGACCTCCAAGGTGACCGTCGAGCGCTCTGGCTGTTTCAGAAAAACCGAAGGTTTGACACGATGAACATCATCCAGCAGCTCGAAGCCGAACAGGCCGCGAAGATCGAAGCCAAGCGCCAGCTCCCGGAATTCTCCCCGGGCGACACCGTCCGCGTCAACGTGCGCGTCACGGAAGGCTCGCGTACCCGCGTACAGGCCTATGAAGGCGTCTGCATCGCCCGTTCCGGCGGCGGCATCAACGAAAGCTTCACCGTTCGCAAGATCTCCTACGGCGAAGGCGTCGAGCGCGTATTCCCGGTTTACTCGCCGCTCGTCGAAGGCGTCGAAGTCGTCCGCCGCGGTAAGGTCCGCCGCGCCAAGCTCTACTACCTGCGCGATCGTCGCGGCAAGTCGGCTCGTATCATCGAGAACACCGGCACGCGCGCCCGCAAGCTGAACGACGCCGAGCGCGCCGCCATTGCCGAGGAAAAGGCACGTCTGGAGGCCGAGAAGGTCGCGGCCGCACAGGCTCTCGCCGCTGAAAAGGCCGCAGCCGAAGCCGCCGAAAAGGCCGCTGCCGCTGAAGCCGCAAAGGCTGCTGAAGCCGCCGCCGAATAATCCGGCCGCTGCATTCTGAGATTTCGAAGCCGTCGGCCCTGGCCGGCGGCTTTTTGTTTTACGGAAAAGCCTTTGCGCGCAAGCGCCGTGCTTGCTTCGCCGCCTGAACCTGTGACAGTGTTCCGCCGCCACAATCAGGAGCATATTTTGATGTTTTCCCGCCGCACCGTCCTTGCAGGCCTCGTCGCCGCTGCCCTCATGCCCGCTGTAACGCTTGCCTCGGACCTGCCCGACCTCGGCGGCAAGTCCGTCGTCGTCGTCACGGAAAACGCCTACCCGCCGCTGCAGTTCGTCGATCCCAAGACCGGCGAGCAGATCGGCTGGGAATATGACGCGATGAACGAGATCGCCAAGCGGCTGAACTTCAAGGTCGAGTACCAGAACACTTCCTGGGACGCGATGATCCAGGCCGTCTCCGACAACCAGTACAATATCGGCATGACCGGCATCACCATCAAGGACGACCGCAAGGAGAAGGTCGACTTCTCCGATCCCTATATGCGTTCGCAGCAGTTCATGCTGGTGCGCGCCGATGAAAGCCGTTTCACGGACGCCAAGACCTTCGGCGCCTTCAAGGATGGCCTGATCGCCGCCCAGCCGGGCACCTCGCCCTTCTACACCGCCGTCTATGAAATCCTCGACGGCAACGAGCAGAACCCGCGCATAAAACTGTTCGAGACGTTCGGTGCGACCGTGCAGGCACTGCAGGCCGGCGACGTCGATCTCGTCCTGACCGACAGCGTCGCGGCCAAGGGTTATGTCGACGCCTCCGGTGGCAAGCTGAAGGTTGTCGGCGGCCCGCTCGGCACGGAAGATTTCGGCTTCATCTTCCCGAAGGGCTCCGATCTCGTCGCGCCCATCAATGCGGCAATCGCAGCCCTCAAGGCGGATGGTACGCTCGATGCGCTGAACAAGAAGTGGTTCCTCGACTACAAGATGGGCCAGTGACGGGCGGTCATGGCTCCCGTTTCGTCTGACGCCGGCAAGGGCGACTATCCCTGGTGGCTGGTCGCGCTTGCGGCAATCGCGCTGGCGCTCGCCGGCGTCATCATTGCCAATGATCTCTACGCGCAGGTGTTCGGCGTCGTGCTGAAGGGGCTATGGGTCACCATCTTCGTGACCCTCGTCGCCTTTCTGCTCGCCACGGTGCTCGGCCTCGGCGTCGCCCTGATGGCGCTTTCGGAGCACAAGGCGCTGCGCCAGATCGCGCGCTTCTACACGGAGGTCATCCGTGGCGTGCCGATCCTGGTTCTCCTGTTCTACATCGCCTTTGTCGGCGCGCCGGCGCTGGTGGCGGTGATCAATTTTGTGATCAGTCCGCTGGTTGCGGCAGGCACCGTCGAGCCGATGCTGGTGCGCGACCTCTCGCTGATGTGGCGGGCGATCATCGCGCTGATGATCGGCTATTCCGCCTTCATCGCCGAAGTTTTTCGCGCGGGCATCCAGTCGGTCGACAAGGGGCAGGTGGAGGCGGCCAAGGCGCTTGGTCTTTCGCGCTTCCAGCGCTTCCGGCTTGTCGTCTTCCCGCAGGCGGTGCGCGTCATCCTGCCGCCGCTCGGCAACGATTTCGTGGCGATGGTGAAGGATTCATCGCTCGTTTCCGTGCTGGGGGTCGCCGACATCACGCAGATGGGCAAGGTCTATGCGTCCGGATCCTTCCGGTTCTTCGAGACCTATTCCATCGTCGCCTATGTCTATTTGATCCTCACCATCGGCCTGTCGCTGGGCCTGAGAGGCCTCGAGCGGCGCCTGCGGCGGACCTGACCCCGCCTTACTGGCGGGCGAGGATGATCAGGCGGTCCGCAGCATCGAAGGACAGTTTCTCCGATTTCACCGGATTGACCACGACACCGCCCATGTTGCGCGGGTCGTGTCCCGCCGTGGTTACGCGGCTGTAGCCGAGGGCCACTTCGCCGCGGATGAGGGCGGCGAGCGTGACGGTGTAGAAATTCACCGGCCGGTCGATGGCGATATAGTCGGTGACCGGGCGCATATAGATTTCCGAACCGTCTTCATCGAGCAACTCGTCGAAGATCTGCGCCATCAGCTCGTTTTCCGAGGCCTGCGCCAGCATCAGGCTGACCAGCTTGTTGCTGACGACGAAATCGTCGGCGCGGGTGACGGCGGCAAGGTTGCGGTTGCGCACGTCGATCATCTCGCTGACGATGCCGATATGTTGGCCCGCGGCATCGGCGATCTTGCGCAGCTGCAAGAGCGTCACCAGCGTCGTGGTGTCGGCCGGCTGCGCCGCCATGTCGTCGCTGTAGCCGAGCACCAGCACGTGATCGTAGGACGGCACGTCCAGCGCATCGAGGGATGCGCGGTTCGTCGTGTCGATGACGGTGCAGCGAACGGCAAGGTTTTCCTTGAGATAGGACAGCCCGGCGACGATCGTTTCGAGATCCGGCCGGTTGGCGGCGATCAGCAGTTCGGAGCCGGGCGCCACATAGCGCGACAGTTCCTGCGCGATGATCGGCCCGCGGCGGTTCCAGCCGAGCAGCAGCGTGCGTTCCGGCCCTTGCGTGCGCTGTACCGGCGGGCGCACGATCTCGCGGTCGACGTCGAAATCGCCGGTACGCGGCTTGATGGCGGCATCGTCCTCGGCAATCAGGATCGCCCGCTCGCCGGCGGCGATGACCCGGTTGTTCGGTGGGTTGAGATGCACGACGCCATCGAGATCGCAGAGACCGATCAGCGTCGAGGTGTCGTAGGCCATCACAGCGTGGCCGAAGGACTTTCCGACCAGTGCGGGCTGTTCGAGGGCGTAGATTTCCGAGCCGTCGAAATCCAGCAGT
Organism: uncultured Shinella sp.; assembly: GCA_965650295.1. GTDB lineage: Bacteria > Pseudomonadota > Alphaproteobacteria > Rhizobiales > Rhizobiaceae > Shinella. Next base: position 7,190 of record CBFGOD010000166.1, read on the forward strand.
TCCGTATAGACGGCCGAGAGGCCGGCCTGGCGCGAGGAGCTGACGACGATGCGCGAGATCAGCTCGTCGGCCAGCACCAGCTGGAGTTCGGAGCCGCCGACGATGCGGGCGACCTCGGCGTTCTTGGCATCGCGGATTTCGGCGGCGATCTGGTAGGGTTCCTTGCGGCGCTCGGGATCGTTGACGAGCGCCAGCACGGTCTTGATGACCTCGGAATCGGCATAGTCGCTTTCCGGCGACAGCACGACGATCGAGCGGGAAGCCTGCGGGTTGACGATGTTGACGTCGTAGAGATCGGTCGGATCGCCGCTGCGGCAGATGACGCGGGTGTTCTTGAGATCGGCGATCTTGTCGGCGATCTCGTCCTCCATCTCCACCTTGTCCTTGTTCGCCATGATGACGATGCGCGGATTGCGCCGGCTCTCGTTGGCGATGACCAGTTCGGAGATCACGTCGAAGATCGAGGGCGACCAGTTGAAGATGATCGTGTGGTCCTTCTCCAAGACATGCGAGCGGCCCTTGCGCAGCTCGTCCAGCTTTTCGTCGAGGCCGGAGGAGAGCACGCCGATCAGGGCGGAGAAGACGAAGATGCCGGCGACGGTGACGACGAGCGAGACGCCGCGGAAGCTCCAGCCGGCATCGCCGCCCATCGTGCCGGCATCCATGGTGCGCATCAGCGATTCCCAGGAGCCTTCGATGAAGGAGACGGACGAGCCGCCCTCGGGCGCGATGCCGGTCAGCGCCAGGAACAGGCCCGCGATGATGATGACCACCAGCGAGATCACGGCCAGCCAGCCGATAAGGGCGATCGGCCCCGCCGCCATGCTCTTGTCGAACTGGTAGCGCAGGCGGTCCCGCCAGGTAATCGTCTTCATAATTGTCCCCTTGCCGACCCTTGGCCGGATACGTTCTTTCCGTCTCAAAAATTCGTGATCACGGCAAGGAGGGCGCAAAGATATTTTAGGAAGCAGCGTAAATGCCGGTGGCCTGGACCAACTTGCCGTACCGTCAAAAAATCGTTATATGCGACCTCATGGAATCCAAGTTCGGATGCACGGAAACGCACGTCGTCGTGCTGCAGGATCACAAGCGCCTGCCGGCACGCTTCTTTGCGCGCGTCTTCGGGACGCTTACCGGCCGCCTATCCTGATCGTTCGCGGTCCAGCAGCCTCGCGCTGTCGATTTCCATGATCCCAACATGCCTAGACGGATGAAAAGCCATGAGCGCACCCCGTACCCTCTATGACAAGATCTTCGACGACCACATCGTCTCCCGCCAGGAAGACGGCACCTGTCTTCTCTACATCGACCGTCACCTCGTTCACGAAGTGACGTCGCCGCAGGCCTTCGAGGGCCTGCGCATGGCCGGCCGCAAGGTCCGCGCGCCGGAAAAGACGCTCGCCGTCGTCGACCACAACGTTCCCACCTCGCCGGATCGCCACCAGGGCATCAAGAACGAGGAAAGCCGCATCCAGGTCGAGGCGCTCGCCAACAACGCGGCCGAATTCGGCGTCGAGTATTACTCCGAAAAGGATGTGCGCCAGGGCATCGTGCACATTGTCGGCCCCGAGCAGGGCTTCACGCTGCCGGGCATGACCATCGTCTGCGGTGACAGCCACACCTCCACGCATGGTGCGTTCGGCGCGCTGGCCCACGGCATCGGTACGTCCGAAGTGGAACACGTTCTGGCCACCCAGACGCTGATCCAGAAGAAGGCGAAGAACATGCTGGTGCGCGTCGACGGGAAGCTCCCGGACGGCGTCACCGCCAAGGACATCATCCTCGCCATCATCGGCGAGATCGGCACGGCCGGCGGCACCGGCCACGTCATCGAGTTCGCCG
>CBFGOD010000167.1:0-9000 GCA_965650295.1 uncultured Shinella sp.
ATCTGGTGCGATTTCGGCAAACAGCGGAATGTCATTGTCCGCCGTCGCGCCGTAGAGATTGTCCTCCACAATGTAGACATTGTGCCGCTTGGCGATCGTCGTGATGGCCCGGCGGCGTTCCTCCGGCATGGTGACGACTGTCGGGTTCTGCGCGCCTGACATCAGGAAAGCGAGTTTGGGATGCTGTTGCAGGCAGACCCGCTCGAAATCCTCGGGAATGACGCCATAGGCATCCGAATCGACCAGTGCCGTCTGGCGGCCGAGCAGGGCAGTGCCGCGGCTGACCTGCGAATAGGTGACGTGTTCGAAGACGATGCGATCACCCGGCGATGTGATGACGGATACCGCCGCGATGACGGCGGCATGCGCCCCGAGCGTCGGGACGATGCTTTCAAGCGCCGGCTGCCAGTCGCCGCGTTTGAGCCAGTGTCGGCCCGCTTCCAGCCAATGGGGCGGGAAATTCCGCGTGTAGCTCGAAATCTCGTTCGGCTGTTCGCGGCAGATGGCCGAAAGGATATCGGTGACCATGGCCGACTGCCCGACATCCGTGGCCGCCGTCGTGTCGAAGCGAAGTTTGCCCGGTGGAGCATGGGCGATGCGGGTGCCGACGAGGCGCGCGCTTACCGAGTCGATTGCCGCCGCATCGTCATTATCGGGCGAGCCCAGCACATAGGTGCCGCGTCCGACTTCGCCGCTGACGAGGCCGCGTTCACGTACCATGCTGTAGGCGCGGCTCACGGTCCCGATCGTCACGCCGATATCATAGGCGAGGTTGCGCTGCGGCGGCAGCTTGCTGCCGGAAACGAGCGCGCCGGTATTGATCGCCCGCTCGATCTGGTCGGCGATACGGACATAGAGCGGGCCATCGGAGGCCTGGAGGTCGGGAAGCCAATTTGTCATGGTGTCAATTCTTACATTGCATCATTCTGCAAGTCAATTATTTCCTGAATGCACCGATTGTCGCACTCCCAGTGACATTTTCAGGAGACGGTTCCATGGCAATTGATACAATTTTCCTCGAGGGTGAGGTCAGGCGCTCCCGTTCTATTGGTGTTTTCCCCTATCGCATGTGGCTTGCCGTGCGGGCATGGTGGATCGAGCGCCGCACGCGTCATGCACTTATCGAGATGACGGATGATCAACTCCGCGACATCGGCGTCACCCGCAGCGAAGCGAGGCGAGAGGTCGGTAAATCGTTCTATTGGGATTAAGGGCTGCTCAGCAGCCCTTGCCACCCGCCGCCCAGCGCTGGACGTCGGTCGCGATGCGCGCGCCGACAGGTTCGGCCATCAAGGGGCCGAAAGCATCAAGCTTCGCCGGGCTTCCCTCCGCCTGCACGACGAGCAGAGGACGAGATTCTGGCGAATGGCGGTGGACGACGAGGATGCGCGGCCGGCCGGAGAAGGAGTTCAGCTCCGGTGCGAGGCGGTAGGCCTTGAAGGCCGGGTCGCCCGATTTGAACCAGCAGCTGTTGGCACCGAGCGCCACGCGTTCCATGGTCGGCAGCGCGCCGCCATTGGCCTTCGGCGGCGGCGTTTTCGTCTGGCAAGCAGCCAGAGCCGCAACGGCAACGAGCGGCAGGAGAAGCTTGGCGGAGAGACGAGGGCGCATGGAAAGCCTTTCGGGTATGGACATGCGCCCTTGATAACAACGGCGAGTTAAGCAGCGATTACGTCGAGCACCGATGCGAAGAGACCGCGGCCGTCCGAACCGCCATGGGCGGCTTCGATGAGGTTTTCCGGGTGCGGCATCAGGCCGAGCACGTTGCCCTTGGCGTTCATCACGCCGGCAATGTCGTTGAGCGAGCCGTTCGGGTTGGTGCCTTCGGCATAACGGAAGACGACCTGGCCGTTGCCTTCGATCGCGGCGAGCGTTTCGGCATCGGCGAAGAAGTTGCCGTCATGATGGGCGACGGGGCAGCGGATGATCTGGCCCTTGTCATAGGCGCGGGTGAAGTCCGTCTCGGCATTCGCCACTTCCAGCTTCACTTCGCGGCAGACGAATTTCAGCGAGGCATTGCGCATCAGCGCGCCCGGCAGCAGGCCCGCTTCGAGCAGGATCTGGAAGCCGTTGCACACGCCCAGAACCTTCACGCCGGCTTCCGCCTTCGCCTTGATCGCCTGCATGACCGGCATGCGGGCGGCAATGGCGCCGCAGCGCAGGTAATCGCCGTAGGAGAAGCCGCCAGGGATGACGATGAGGTCGACATCCGGCAGATCGGTTTCCGTCTGCCAGACGGTGACCGGCGCGGTGCCGGAAATCTTGGTCAGCGCCGCGATCATGTCGCGGTCACGGTTGAGGCCTGGGAGCTGGACGACGGCGGACTTCATGGGTGTGGTTCAAACCTTGCCTGGGCCTCGGCGAGTTCACGCAGTTCGAGGCGTTTTTCGATATGGTCGAGACGCTTGTCCATGTGGGCCAGGCGCGAATAGATGTGGTGAACGTCCTGCTGGACTGTAACGATCGCTCCTCGCGTCGTGATCATCTCACTGCGAAGATCGGAAAGCCCGATGTCCAATTTGTCCATTCGGGAATGAATGCTTTTCAGCACCTCGTACAGCAGTTCGTTCGTGACATCTGCCATTGTCTATCTCCCTCAACCGTCAGGCGAGAGCGATAGTATAGTTCTCGATTACCGTGTTGGCCAGAAGCTTCTCGCACATGGCCTTGAGGTCGGATTCGGCCTTGGCGCGGTCGGCGGTGGCGAGTTCGAGATCGAACACCTTGCCCTGTCGAATGCCGCCGACGCCATCGAAACCGAGGCTGCTGAGCGCGCCTTCGATGGCCTTGCCCTGCGGGTCGAGAACGCCGTTCTTGAGCGTGACCGTTACGCGTGCCTTGATCATGTCTTCCTCTTCAAACCAAAACTCTGAACGCCTGATACGGCGATGTTACTTCACCAGAACCGGGCCGGTGCCGCGCGGGGGCTCGTTCTCGTTGATGATGCCGAGACGGCGGGCAACTTCCTGATAGGCTTCCAGAAGCCCGCCGAGATCGCGGCGGAAGCGGTCCTTGTCCATCTTTTCCTGGGTCGCAATGTCCCACAGGCGGCAGCTGTCGGGCGAGATCTCATCGGCGATGATGATGCGCATCATGTCGCCTTCGAAGAGGCGGCCGCATTCGATCTTGAAATCGACGAGCTGGATGCCGACGCCGAGGAACAGGCCGGAGAGGAAGTCGTTGACGCGGATGGCGAGCGCCATGATGTCGTCGAGTTCCTGCGGGCTTGCCCAGCCGAAGGCCGTGATGTGCTCTTCGGAGACCATCGGGTCTTCGAGCGCGTCGGCCTTGAAGTAGAATTCGATGATCGAGCGCGGCAGCACGGTGCCTTCCTCGATGCCAAGGCGCTTGGACAGCGAGCCGGCGGCGACGTTGCGCACGACGACTTCGAGCGGGATGATCTCGACTTCCTTGATCAGCTGCTCGCGCATGTTCAGGCGGCGGATGAAATGGGTCGGAATGCCCATCTTGTTCAGCTGCGTGAAGAGATACTCGGAAATCCGGTTGTTGAGCACACCTTTGCCGTCGATGACATCGTGCTTCTTCTTGTTGAAGGCGGTGGCGTCATCCTTGAAGAACTGGATCAGCGTGCCCGGCTCGGGACCCTCGTAAAGGATCTTGGCCTTGCCCTCGTAAATACGGCGGCGACGGTTCATGGATTTGTCTCTGCTGTTGGCGCGCTTGGGCCCGCGCACATATCGGTCTTTTGCGCTCCCATAAACGAAATGCCGCAGTTTAACAATCGCCGTGAGGCCCGATCCCCCGTTTTCCGGCCTTCCGCCAAGTTTCAGCGGCGACGAAAGTTCGCATTGCACTTTTGTCGTCGTTTTGATTTATGGGCGTGGAAGCCTAACGGGTATAAGAATCTACGGGAGTCATAGATGACCAGCATGCAGGATCGGGAAAAGGCCTTCGAGGCCAAGTTCGCGCTGGACGAGGAACTGCGCTTCAAGGCCGAAGCACGCCGCAACAAGCTGGTCGGCCTGTGGGCTGCCGGCCTGCTCGGCAAGACCGGTGAAGAAGCGGACGCCTATGCCAAGGACGTCGTTGCCGCTGATTTCGAAGAGGTCGGCCATGAAGACGTCGTGCGCAAGGTAAAGGCCGATCTCGACGCCGGCGGCGTTGCCCGCAGCGAAGACGAGATCCGCGTTCAGATGATCGAGCTTCTTGCCGTTGCGATCTCGCAGCTCGAATCCAATTGATCGAACCGCATCATGTTCGCTTGACAAGCCGTCCGGTTCCGCCGGGCGGCTTTTTGTTGTAAGCAAATTAAACCTCCACCTTCGGTGGAGGACTGGACGAGTTCTACATAGTGATTGAGAGACCTCCGCGCTTGGACCGTTAGTCTGGCCCAAACATAGAACGGAGGTTTTATGGAAGAACGCTCGCAATCACACGCGACTTGGGACTGCAAATACCATGTGGTCTTTTCGAGCAAATACCGAACGAAACGGCTTTACGGGGACCTACGCCGCGAGTTGGGTGACCTTTTGACAGGCTTGCTCAACAAAAGGAATGCCGTATCGAGGAAGGGCACTTGATGCCTGACCATGTGCATATGCTGATATCGATCCCACCGAAATACTCTGTGTCCCACATTGTCGGCTTTTTGAAGGGTAAGACCGCCCTTTACGTTGCCAACAAGTACGCCCGGAAGCGGCGCTACAAAGGTTATCACTTTTGGGCGCGCGGGTACTTCGTGTCCACGTCTGGCTATGATGAGCAGGTCGTCAGACGTTATATCCGTAATCAAGAAAAGGTCGACAAAGCTTCCGACTCTGCCGACCTCTTTAACCGTAGCTACTAACTTATAGCAAAACCGCTTCTAGCGGTTCAAGCGCAGCGTTTCAAACCTCCACCTCCGGTGGAGGTCATGACTTGCGCGCGAGATCAGTGGTTGACGGCGCGGCGAACTTCGTTCTGCAGGTCGCGTACATTGCCCGCTTCGAGCCGCCATTCTTCCCGCCGTACGAAATCGGGAATGGTCCCTGCCGGCATGGGCCGGGCGAGCGCATAGCCTTGCAGGATGTCGCAGCCGAGGTCGCGCATGATGGCGACATGAGCCGGGGTTTCGACCCCTTCCGCCACGACCTCGATATTGAGGGAGCGGCCGATCTCGACGATGGTGCCCACCAGCTTGCGCTGGCCCGGCGAACGGCTCACCGGCTTGACGAGCTGGCGGTCGATCTTCAGGCGGCGCGGGCTGAGCTTCATCAGGCTGACGATGGACGCATGGCCTGTGCCGAAATCGTCGATTTCGATATCGATGCCGAGCTTGCGCATCTCCGCGAGATTTTCCAGCACTGTGCGGTCGCAATCGTCGAGGAAGATCGATTCCAAGAGTTCGAAGGACAGCGATTGCGGCTGGATCTTTAGCGTGCGCAGCGACCGCCCGAGCTCCGGATCGTGCAGGCGCTTGGAGGAGACGTTGGCGGAAATCTTGCCGATGCCCAGGCCGAGAGATTGCCACTCGGCAAAGTCGGCGAGTGATTTTTCGAGCACGATCCGGTCGATCGTCGCGACGCAATCCAGGTCTTCGGCAATCTTCAGGAACGTGTCCGGCGCAAGGATGCCGCGCGTCGGATGATCCCAGCGCGCGAGGGTCTCGACGCCGATGATGTCAAGCGTGCGGGCGCAGAACTGCGGCTGATAGTAGGGCAGGAAACGGCTCTGTTCGATACCGGTGAGGATCTCGTCGGCGGTCTGCTTGTTGATGATGATCTGCGCCTGGAAATCGCTGGTGAAGAATTCGTGCCGGCTGCGGCCGCGGTTCTTGGCGCGATAAAGCGCGAGGTCGGCATTGACGAGCAACTGCTTGGCGTCGATTGCCGCACCCGACTGGCTGGCAATGCCAACGGAGGCGCCGAATCGGCATATATGGCCGTTGAAGGTGACGGGCTTGCGCATGGCCTCGACGATCGCTTCTGCAAGCACGGCGAGATTGCGGCCATTGGGGCCGGAGGAAAGGAACACGAATTCATCGCCGCCGATGCGCGCGACGAAATCGCCGGGGCCTTTCAGTTCACGCAGCACGCCGGCCGCATGAACCAGCATCTGGTCGCCGGCGAGGTGGCCGAGCGTATCGTTGATTTCCTTGAAGCGGTCGAGATCGATATGCAGCACGGCGAGGCGGCTACCGGTCTGCTGCGCCTCGCTGGCGGCCTCTTCGATCGTGGCATCGAGATAGCGGCGGTTCGGGAGGCCTGTCAGGTGGTCGTGCAGGGCGGTGTATTCGATGCGTGCCTTGGCACTTTCGAGTTCGCCGGCGCGCGCCTCGGCCAGTTCCTTGGCGCGTGTCAATTCCTCCTGAAGCTTGATGTCGTCGGTCACATCCCAATTCGCGCCGACAAGGCGAGGCACACCCGTTGTGTCCATATAAGGCGCGGAGCGACCCCGCAGGTGCCGGATCTCGCCATCTCCTTTGACGATGCGGAATTCGTTTGCAAAATTGTCGCCGTTTAAGAGGCCCTCATCGACCTTCGCCATGGCCTTGCGGCGGTCCTGCGGGTGCAGCGCATGCTCCCATGTCGTCGCGTTGGGTTCTCCCTCCAGGCCGTACATCTGGATCATGCGGTCGTCCCATTGGACTTCGCCGGTCCTGAGATTGACCTCGAAGACACCGATGCGCGAGACGTCGAGCGCCAGCCCCAGGCGGCGCGACATCTGGGCGAGGCGTTCTTCCGCCTCCTTGCGGTCGGTAATGTCGGTGTCCGTGCCGGCGATGCGGTTCGGCTTGCCGTCGGCACCATATTCGACGACGGCGCCGCGGCTTTCGATCCAGACCCAGTGACCGTCCTTGTGGCGTTCGCGGTAAGCGAAGACGCTGAACGGCATCTCGCCGGTTTCCTGCTTGTTGATTTCTTTGATGACATGCGCGCGGTCATCCGGATGCACGCTCTGGATCCAGTTGTCCTGCGAGGGATCGACCGGATCCTCCGGCCGGAGGCCGCGAATGGCGCGCCATTGGCGTGAATAGAAGAGGTCGCCGCGGGTGAAATCATGGTCCCAGACGCCTTGTCCGGCGGATTCCAGCGCATGATTCCAACGGGCCTCGCGCTCGGCGAGTTCCAGCGCATTGCGCTTGCGTTCGTCGACATCGATGGTCTGCACGATCATCGCGGGCTGCATGCTCTCGCCTGGAAGCGGAGGCGGCTCGATGAAGGAGGCGAGAACCCAGAATTCATCGCCATTCGGCCGCCGCAGGCGGATTTCCCAGGGAGCCTGTTCGGCAAGCTTCGGACGCATCGCATAAGCGATGACGGAGCGGTCCTTGGGCGAGACGCAGGCGTCAAAGACGGGGAGGTCGTCAATCGATGCGACATCGAACGAGCGCAGCAGCGTGGCATTCGCGTCGATGATGCGGCCTTCGCCATCAAGAGCCGCAAAGCCGAAGCCGGATCGCGCGAAGAGCTGGCGATACAGCGGTTCGCGCTCCGTCTTTTCCACGGCAATGGAGGTCGAACCGGGTGGTTTGGCCATGAAACGCGGCGCCTGCAATAAACTCAATCACGCCAGCGTGCAGGATTTCTATGAAATTCCCCTTAATGGCGAACCCCCGGTCCGTCAGGCCGGCGGCTTGAGCTTGCTGAGAAACTGCGCAAACACCATGGTTCCTTCCGGCCAGGGGCCATGGCCGGATTCGGTGTTGATATGTCCGGCTTCGCCCGCATCAAGCAGCAGCGAACCCCAGGCGGCGGCGATATCGTCGGCGTGCTCGTAGGTGCCGAACGGGTCGTTTCGGCTCGCCACGACGAGGGACGGGAACGTCAGCGGTTCGCGCGGGTAGGTGCCGAAGGTTTTCAGGAGCTGCGGCCGGATTTCCGGGTTGGCGATATCGGGCGGTGCCACGAGGAAGGCGCCGGCGATCTTGTTGCCGAGATGCGGCGCGGCATGAATGGCAGCAGCCACCCCCAGAGAATGCGCGACGAGCACAACCGGCTTCGTCGCGGCGGAAACCTCTTCGATCACGCGTTGCACCCAGTCTTCGCGGACGGGCTTCAACCAATCGCCCTGCTCGACGCGGCGCGCCGAGCCGAGCTTGCACTGCCAACGGCTCTGCCAATGGTCAGGCCCGGAATTGGTATGGCCGGGCACGATGAGGATTTCTGCTTCTGAGGCTTTCATGGCCGGGATGTGCGTTCACGAACTGCTGAAGTCAAGAGGGCGGGACAAATCGGCCCGGCAGGTGTATGATTCTCCATCTCAATGCCAATCGCGGTCCATCGTGGTGGCGGACGATTGCCCTCCACACGCGCTGATGCCGTGACGGTTGAAAACCGGCAAGGAGGAATGGTCATGACGACTTTTCATGTGATGGCGGGCGCCACGGAGATGATGGCACGCCCCGCCGTGCGGCGGATCGGGCTGTCCGACATCCGGGATGCGCTTGCCCGCGGCTTCGACGATTTTCGCGCCAAACCATCTCACTATGTGTTCCTCAGTCTCATCTATCCGATCTCCGGCGTGGTGCTCATAACCTGGAGTTCCGGCGCGAACATGCTGCCGCTGATCTTTCCGCTGATTGCCGGTTTCGCTTTGCTCGGTCCGTTCCTCGCCCTTGGTCTCTACGAGATCAGCCGGCGACGCGAGCGCGGCATGGATGCGTCCTGGCGCCACGCGCTGGAGGTGCGCCACTCGCCCGCGCTGCCGTCGATCCTTGCGGTCGGCGCCATGTTGATGGTGCTGTTCGTCGCGTGGCTGGTCTTTGCGCAGATGCTCTATAGCAGTCTGTTCGGGGTGGAACCGCCACGTTCCCTCGCGCTCTTCCTTGCCTCCATCTTCAGTTCCGAAAACGGGCTTCTGCTGATGCTGGCGGGCAATGCCATCGGCTTCTGCTTCGCGCTCATCGTGCTTTCGACGACCGTCATTGCGTTCCCGCTGATGCTGGATCGGGACGTCGGCGCCGTCGCGGCCATCGAGACGTCGCTGCGGGCGACGCTGGTCAATCCCGTGCCGGTCGCCTGCTGGGGCCTCATCATCGCGGCATTGCTGATCGTCGGC
>CBFGOD010000168.1:0-8997 GCA_965650295.1 uncultured Shinella sp.
GCCACGAGATAGCCGGGACCGAAGAATGCCAATGCACGCCGGAATGTGGAAGCATCCTTCCTGATGGCAATGGATCGGTGAACATCGGACAGGGACACCTCGCCGCCCGCATGTATCCAGCCTTCCCGACGAACATCCATGGCTCCGCCATCTTTTATGCGAATGCTATTGCAAATGATTCGCATAAAAGATGGCGGAATTCAAGAACGCTTCGAGGACTTGCGGTACAGCTGCGCGCAGGCGCATCTCATGCAACCGCATAAGGAAAAGATCGGGTTTATTTGAAGGTTTCAGACCACGCGCGGATGATGCATATCGATCATCCGCAGGCGCTATCCACACGCCTGTATGGCGCTGAGGAAACCAAAAATGAAAGTATAAAACTTCCGTTTTCTGTAGAATGCGGGTTGGTAGAAAACCGCTAAGGTGTTGTATTTGGTGGGTGATCACGGGCTCGAACCGTGGACCCGCTGATTAAGAGTCAGCTGCTCTACCAACTGAGCTAATCACCCACTTGACCGCTCCAGCGGTCTGACGGGGGCTATAAAGACCTTCGTGGACCTTGTCTATACCGACGCTTGAAAAAAATGCGTCTGCGCAAAAATTTCTTCCGCAGCGCAAAATAAACGTCACAAATCCAGCATTCCCGATGCGATGCGGATCGCCTCGCCGCCGATGCGTGCGCCGGCGATCGCTCCGCCCGACACATCGAGATGCAGGTGGATATGCGAGGGGCGGCCCATTTCGACGCCCTGCTCGATCAGGAACGGGTGATGGCCGTCCACCAGCTTGTCGAAGAAATGGATGGCGCCGGACATCGCGGCAACGGCGGCGCCCGTCGCCGGATCTTCGGCAATGCCCATGTCGGGCGCGAACATGCGCGTATGGAACTTGGCGTGATGATTCACGCCGCCGCGGCAATAGAGATAGGCCGAAGCGAGCCGGCCCTCGGCGAAGGGCGCGCAACGCTCCCAGAGCGCCGGGTCGAAATCGACAGCGGCGGCAGCCGCCAGATCGTGCACGGGGATCATCACGAAGGCGACGCCGGCACTCCACAGCGACGGCACGTGATTTTCGAAACCGATCTGGCCGGGCTTCAGGCTGAAGGCGTCGGCAATCGCCTGGCGCTCGAAACTGGCATCGAGGCGCACGGATTTGCGCGGCACGTCGAATTCGGCAAAGGCGGCTTTCGCGCCGCCCACCTTCACGGCACAGCGCACAGGTCCGACATTCTCTTCGAGAACGCTCACCAGATCGCGCGAGCCTCCGTCCTTGCTTTCGCCTGCCTCGGCAATGGCGATAGCCGCGCCGACGGTCGGATGACCAGCAAAAGGCAGTTCACGACCGGGCGTGAAGATGCGCAGGCGCGCCGCATGGGCCGGGTTTTCCGGCGTCTTCACGAAGACCGTTTCGGAGAGATTGAATTCACCGGCGATGCGCTGCATCGCCTCGTCCTCGAGACCATCGGCATCGAAGACGACGGCCAGCGGATTGCCGGCAAGCCGCGTGTCGGTGAAGACGTCATAGATGGCGTAGCGACGGGACAAGGCATTCTCCGCATTCAGTTTTTACCGCAACACTTTGCCGAAGGTGCCCGAGCGATCCGCCCGGGGCAAGCAGAAATACGCGCTATAAATCGAGCTCCATGACAATGGGGCAATGGTCCGACGCTTTCGGCCGGTCCCAGCCGACACGCGGATAACGTTCCACCTCCTGCCCCGGCGGGAAGATGGTGCGGAAGGGCTGGCCGGCGCGGATGATCTCCGGCATGCGTTTGGCATTGCGCTCGGCAAGCGAGGGCGACAGCCAGATATAGTCGAGCTGGCAGAGGTGGCGCTCCTCCGGCCCGCGGCTGTGATAGAGCGTCCAGCGGTCGTCCACCGGCCGACGCAGCATGGGGTTCACGGCAAAACCGTCTTCGCTGAAGACATCCAGCGCGCTTACCGCCTCCTGCTGCGGCACGAATCGGTAACCGCTGCGCCTGTCGCCCTCGATCGCCAGCTTCTCCTGATAGTCGTTCATATCGCCGCAAATGGCGAAGGCCTTGTCGGCCGTATGGCCCTTGCCGAAGCGATCCTCGATGAGGCGCCGGACGGCAAGTGTCTCGGCGCGGCGCACGGGCATGGTCGATTGCCGGCCATCCAAGCCTTCCCGGCCCGGCCCCATCGATTTGAAATGCACGACATAGAGCGTCAGCGGCCGCCCGCCGATGCGCAGGTCCATTTCCAGGCAGTCGCGCTTGAAGATCCGGTCGTCCGGCTTGGCGCCCTGCCCGAGATCCGGCGTGTAGAGATCGAAATCGCGGTAGGTGACGCCGGCGTGGCTGCGGATATCGACGCATTCGATCTTCTGGCCGTCGCGCGTCTCCTCGCGCATCAGCACGGACACGTCGATGCCGCGGCTGTCATTGCCTTCGATGAGATATTTCTGGCGGTAGCCATTGCCGACCATGCGGAAGAGATAGCCGTATTCGAAGGCCTGCAGGGCGGCCATGTTGTCGGTCTCCTGCAGGCAGAGAATGTCGGCATCGGCATCCGCGATGGCGAGCGCCGAATGCTGGCGCGTGTCATCGGTATGCGCGACGGTGCGCGCCTCCTCCAGCCGCTGATATTCCGCCTCGTTTCGAATATCGAAGAGCCGCAGCACGCGGTCCTGCCGGACCTGATTGCGGAACCCCGTGAAATCGAAGCGGGTCATGAGATTTTCGATGTTGAAGGTGGCAAGGCGCAGCGACATGAGGCACTTTCGATAGGTAGGCGGGCGAACGGTAGGCGGGCGAACGGCAGTCAGCACGACAGCCGGAGTGTAACCGGCTGGCCGGCAATGGAAAGCCTCTTTTACCGGGCGAACGCCGACCCGGAATAAACCGGCTTGCCACGCCGTCCCCCTCTACGGATGATGGGCATTCCGGTGACGGGCGGAGGGAACGCACATGGGGATCGTATCCGGCATTTGGCGCATGGTCCTGATGGTCTGGCTGGCGCTTTTCGTCCTCGCCGGCCTCCCCGCCCAGGCCGCGGAAAGCTACATCACCGCGCCGGGGGAAGCCGCCCGTGCTGCGGGGCTCGTCACCGAATCGCTCGGCAAGTCCCCGCAGGTGCACACGCTGCGCATCACCGACAAGGATGTGACCATGCTCGTGCAGGGCGCGGGCGCCAACGATGTCAATGAATGGCGGGTACGGCAGGGCACGCGACTGCTCTTCTTCAGCGCCGAAGTGGTGAGCGGCCCCTCCGCACGCCAGGCGCCCTCCATGGTCGATAATCTCGCAAGCGGCCTCTTCACGCTGGATGGGGTGGCGCTGGACAAGGTGGACACGGTCGCCAGAAACGCCATCGCCTATGCCAAGCTCGAAGGCGAAGCGAGCGTGCAGTCCATCGAGATCACCAAGCGGGTCTTCCTGCTTCCCTCGCCCTCCTATGGCGATATCCGCTGGTCGATCTATGTCACCTCGCCGCGGGAAAGCGCCACCGTCTATGCGGATGCCGGCGGCACGATCATCGGCGGCGATCTTTCCAACACCGCGCGTGCCCGCAACATGAATTTCATCAACGATGACGACTGGCCGAAGGAAGCGGCCCTCGAAAGCCTGATCGGCGTCATCGGCGGCAAACCCGTCATCCGCGATCTCACCGTCTATCCGAAATCCGTGCAGGTGAAGGCCGATCACCCCACGACCAAGGGTGCCACGGTCGGCTATTCCTGGGATATTTCGGGCGTCACGCGCTCGCCGATCGCCTCGCCGATGTTCCCCGGCACCGAGCAGGAGCCGGCGCTGTCGCTTGGCGAGATCGACCTTTCCAAGCTGGGCAAGGTGCGCGATGCCGCGAAGAAGGCCTGGGGCAACGACAAATCGACGCTGAACTACATGATGCTGCGGCTGTTCTCCGACGGTCCCGGCAAGCCGGAGCCGCGCTGGACCGTGCATTTCACCGACTGGACGCAATCGGGCGAGTTGGCGCTGTTCACCAACAGCGGCACGGTGGATCTGACCGCTGACGGCACCGTGCGGGCGACCGACCTGCCCGACGCACGCCAGCCCAACCGCAACTGGCTCGATGCCAAGACGACGCGCGACGTGTTTGCCGTGGTCAGCGAGCAATTTGGCAAGAATGCCCGGTTCGCCGAATTCAGCGTGTCCAATGATTCCATGCGCATTCTGGCCGAAGTGCCGGACACGCCGGGCAAGATGCGTGAATACAACGCCAATGACCGGGGGATCACCGCCTCCAGCATGATGATGCCCTGGGATGCGGAGTTTCATCCCGAGCGGCTGTTCCGCATGGACGACCTTGCCTTCTTCTCCGCGGAAAAACTCAACGAGCTGACCGCCCGCACCTTCACGCGGCTGAAGGTCGGCTCGGACATGACGCTCAGCCGCTACACCTTCTCCATCGGCCAGCTGATGTCGCCGGACGGCAGCTTCATGGTGCCCTCGCCCGATGGCAAGGTGACGCTGGAAATCCGCCTCGAAGGACAGGACGGCTGGAAAGGCGGGCGCGTCACCTATTCCTCGACCGGTGAGGAAATCGATGTGGTAATGCCATAACGTCTGTCAAAGCGTCGTCAGCAGCAGGCTGGTCTCGGATTTCGACACGCCGTCCATGGCGCGGATGCCGCGCAGCACGCGTTCGAACTCCACGAGGTTCTCCGCATGCAGCTCGGCCACGAGGTCCCAAGCGCCGTTCGTCGTGTGCAGGGCGCGCACTTCCGGGATGCCGCGCAGCGCTTTCACGGCGGCGAGCGTCTTCTGGCCGGTGATCTCGATCATCGTGATGGCGCGCACCGCGTGGGAATCGTCAGCCTCCGTCACCCGCACGGTGAAACCTGAAATGACGCCGTCACGCGTCAGCCGGTCGATGCGGTTCTGCACCGTGCCGCGCGAGACATTGAGTTCGGCGGCGAGCGCCGAAAGCGATGCACGGCCATCCTTGCGCAGGAGGGCGAGAAGTTTGCGGTCGGTCGTATCCATGGTGTCAACTGCCAGAATGCCAGATTTGAATGACGAAACGGCAATAGAAGGTGCAATTTTTTCAAAAGATTGCCGTTTCGCTTGTCGCCATCCTTGGATAGCGTTCGTCTCAATGCAACCGCTTTCGACAGGCGCCCTTCATGACGACTGAAAATGCCCTCCACATTGCCGCCGCCCGCGCCAACAATCTTTCGCTGCTGATGACCCGCTGGCCGAGTGTCACCGGCTCGCCGGATGAAGCCGCCTTCTCGGAAAGACTGCGGGCGCATCTTGCCGAGACGCCCTATTTCAAAAACCATCCCGACCAGCTCATCACCGTGGACAGCCATGGCGAACCGATGACGCAGAATGTCGTGGCACTGGTGCGCGGCCGCGGCCGGCGCACGGTGGTGCTGGCGGGGCATTTCGATACCGTCTCCATCGCCAATTACGGCACGCTGGCGCCGCTCGCCTGCGATCCCGAACCGCTGACCGAGGCCCTGCTCCAGGAATTACACAGCCGCCCGCTGAACGGCGCGGAGACGAAGGCCCTCAAGGATTTCGAGAGCGGCGATTTCATCGCCGGCCGCGGCCTGCTCGACATGAAGAGCGGCCTTGCCGCCGGCATTGCGGCGCTTGAGCGTTTTGCCGGGCTGGAGGCGCCTGAAGGTAACATCCTCTTTGTCGCGACGCCCGACGAAGAGAATCGCTCGCGCGGCATGCGCAGTTTGCGCAATGCCCTGCCGGAGATCGCCCGCCGCTTCGACCTCGATATCGTCGGCGGCATCAATCTGGATGCGTCGAGCTGCGAGCGCGACGGCGAGGAAGGTCGCGCGGTCTATCTCGGCTCGATCGGCAAATTCGCGCCCTTCGCCTTCGTCATCGGCCGCCCCACCCATGCCGGCTACCCCTTCAACGGAACGAGCGCCCACCGTATCAGCGCGGAAATCGTGCGCGCCATGGATACCGTGCCGGAACTGAGCGACGAGGCCTTCGGCGAGCGCTCTCCGCCACCGGTCTGCCTGGAAGCCCGCGACATCCGCGACGGCTACGACGTGACGACGCCGGATCGCGTCTGGCTCTCCTTCAACTGGCTGACCCACCGCCGCAGCCCCACCGATATTCTCGGCGAATTCCGCAGCATCGTGACCGGCGCGCTGAACGCCGCGCTGGAAACGCAGGACGCCCATCAGGCGCGCTATCGCGGCCGGCCGGCAGCGAAGACCGAAGGCACCGTTCTGACCTATTCGGAGCTTCTGGAGCGGCTGAAGGCGCGCGGCGGCGATGCGCTCGACCGCCTCGCAGCACTGGACCGCTCACTCTCCGGCGGCACCGATCCCCTGAAGGTCAGCCGCGAGATCGTGGCGGCGACCGCGACGGAAGCGGGCATCGAAGGCCCCGCCGTCATCATCGGCTTTGGCAGCCTGCATTATCCGCTGGTCCATCTGGAGCGCGCCGGTGAGACCGGACGCTTGATACAGGCCCGCTTGGAGACGGTCATGCAGGACGCCGCCAAGCGGCACGGCACGTCGATCAAGTTCAAGCAAATCTTTGCCGGCATTTCCGACATGAGCTTCTTCGGCCACCGGCCGGATGCCGGCGATACCGGCCTGCTCACCGCCAACACGCCGTCGGCGGCCTTCACGGACAGTGCGCCGGACGGCTTGCTGTCCTTCCCGACGGTCAATATCGGGCCTTGGGGGCGGGATTATCATCAGAAGTGGGAGCGCGTGCATGCGCCTTACACATTCGAGGTGCTGCCGGATCTGGTGTTCGAGTCGGCACTGGCGTGGCTGGCGGAATAGGCAAGGAAGGCCCTCTCTGCCTGCCGGCATCTCCCCCACAAGGGGGGAGAAGGATAGAAGCATGCTCTTCGTTCGATTTTTGCATGCCGAGCCTGCCGCACGTTAAGTCCCTCCCCCTTGTGGGGAGGGATTTAGGGAGGGGCCTTCTTCCGTCAGGCCGCAAGCCGCTCCGTGCTCAGCAGATGACCGAGGCGGGAAATACCCTCATCGATGGTCGCCGCATCGGCGCAGGAGAAGCTGAGGCGCAGCGTGTTGGCGCCGCTGCCATCCGCGTGGAAGGCCTGACCGGGCACGAAGGCGACCTTTTCCGTCTCGATGGAGCGGGCGAGCAGCTTTGCACCATCCATGCCGGCCGGCAGCGTGACCCAGACGAACATGCCGCCTTCCGGTTTCGTCCAGGAAACGCCTTCCGGCATGTATTTCTGAAGCGCCGCCAGCATGGCATCGCGCCGCGCGCTGTAGGCGGCCTTGATCTTCGCCACCTGCGCGTCGAAGCCGCGCTCGGCGACATGGGCGATGGCCATCTGGTTGATGGTCGAGGAATGCAGGTCTGCCGCCTGCTTCATCAGCACGAGCTTGCGGATGACGGGCGCGGCCGCGACGATGTAACCGACGCGCAGGCCCGGAGCCAGCGTCTTGGAGAAGCTGCCGCAATAGATGGTGCGGGCGGCATCGATATCGCCCGTCTTGGCGATTTCCAGCGCCAGGATCGGAGGCACGGCCTCGCCGTCATAGCGCAGCGACTGGTAGGCCGCGTCCTCGATGACCGGGATATCCAGCTCTTCGGCGAGCGACAGCAGCTTTTCGCGGCCGGCGCGGTCGACGGTCTCGCCGGTCGGATTGGCGAAGTCGGCGGAGAGATAGGCGAACTTGACGCGGCCACCGGCCTCTTCCGCCGTGGCGCGATAGGCGTCCGGCGTGCGGTTGCCCGTCAGGCTCAGGCGATCATACGTCGGCTCGTAGGCATTGAAGGCCTGCAACGCGCCGAGATAGGTCGGCCAGGTGACGAGCGCGGTGTCCTTCGGCGACAGGAACAGTTTGCCAAGATAATCAAGGCCCTGCTGCGAACCGGAAACGATGAAGACATTTTCGGCCGTGCAGGGAATGTTAAGCTTGCCCATTTCACCGGCGAGCCAGTCGCGCAGCGGCTTGTAGCCTTCGCTGACGGAATATTGCAGGCCGGCCGTCGCACCCTCACCCGCCAGCACATCCGTATAGGCGGCGGAGAAGGCTTCCTTCGGGAACAGCGCCGGATCCGGAATGCCGCCGGCAAACGAGATGATATCGGGCCGTTCCAGCAGTTTCAGGAGTTCACGGATTTCGGATGCCTTCATCCGCGACGCGCGGGTCGCGAAGGCCTGTTCCCATTTGAACATAGGGGTTTCCTCGGGCTTGTTGTTTGAACGCACCTCATCACGGCGCCGTATTTATGTCAATAATGCTGACCTAAATATTCGCACGGCGAAAAAGGCGCATCAACAAGACTACATACAGAGAAAGAACGCACGGACCATGGCTGCTCCGGCACCCCTTTCAGACTGCGGAAGCGCTCAGGTGGCGCGGTCGCTGTAAAGGCTGAGCAGCACCAGCATGGCTATACTGCCCAGGATAAAAAGGTCGAACCAGGCGAAGTATTGGATAATCGTGGTCATCGCACCATCCTCCTGACGGCTGAACGAAACACTTGCGTATTTTGTTCCCGTTTCGGCATTCGCGCAAGATTATTACTTGCTGCGCCGCAATAGATCAGAGGATGCGCTGCATTATTTCAGTTATACTGAAATAGAGGACCGGGCGGATACCGCCCGGCCCCTCGTCTGCGCTTTCGCGCGGGACGATTAGTTGCCGGCCTTTTCGACTGGCTTGTTCTTGCCGATCACCGCATTGCCGCAGGCATGCAAGCAGTTAACGGGGATCGGCAAGTCACTTAGTTGACGGCCTTGTCGACCAGCTTGTTCTTGCCGATCCACGGCATCATGCCGCGCAGCTTCGCACCGACTTCTTCGATCTGGTGCGAGTCGTTGTTGCGACGGATGCCCTTGAAGCGTGCGCCACCGGCCTTCCATTCCTGCATCCACTCGGAGGTGAACTTGCCGGTCTGGATGTCGTTGAGGACGCGCTTCATTTCAGCCTTGGTGTCGGCGGTGATGATGCGCGGACCCGTGACGTATTCGCCCCACTCGGCCGTGTTGGAGATCGAGTAGTTCATGTTGGCGATGCCGCCTTCATAGATCAGGTCGA
>CBFGOD010000169.1:0-8919 GCA_965650295.1 uncultured Shinella sp.
CTCACCGTGAAGGCCGGCGAAGTCGCTGCCATCATGGGGCCGAACGGCTCGGGTAAATCGACGCTCTCCTACATCCTGTCCGGCCGCGAGGACTATGAAGTCACCGAGGGCGAGATCCTGTATAACGGTGAGAGCATTCTGGACCTCGACCCGGCCGAGCGCGCCGCCAAGGGTATCTTCCTGGCCTTCCAGTACCCGGTCGAAATTCCCGGTGTCGCCACCATGCAGTTCCTCAAGGTCGCGATGAACGAGCAGCGCAAAGCACGCGGCGAAGCCGAACTGACGACGCCGGACTTCATGCGCCGCGTCAAGGAAGCCTCGGCCGAACTGAAGATCCAGCCGGAAATGCTGCGCCGCCCGCTGAACGTCGGTTTCTCCGGCGGTGAGAAGAAGCGCGCCGAAATCCTGCAGATGTCCTTGCTTGAGCCGAAGCTCTGCGTTCTCGACGAAACCGATTCCGGCCTCGACATCGACGCGCTGAAGATCGTCGCCGACGGCGTCAACGCGCTGCGTTCGCCCGACCGCGCCGTCATCGTCATCACCCACTACCAGCGCCTGCTCGACTACATCGTGCCGGATACGGTCCACGTCCTCTACAAGGGCCAGGTCATCAAGTCCGGCGACAAGACGCTGGCGCACGAGCTGGAAGCGAACGGCTACGCCGACATCATCGGTGCCGCTGCTGCCTGAAGCATCGTGAAGGAGTAATCTCATGAACATGCAGACAGGCATGAAGCTCTCGGTCGCCGAGACCGCGCTCTGCGAAGCCTATGACCATGCCATCGGCGAGCTGCCGGGCGACGGTTCGGTGCTGGCCGCGCGCGACACGCTGATCAGCGATTTCAAGGAAGCCGGCCTGCCGACGCGCCGCGTCGAGGCCTGGCATTATACCGACCTCAAGGCGCTGCTGCGCGCCGTGCCGGCTTTCGACCCGGCCGCCTCCGCCGCCAAGACCAGCCCGCTGGTCGAGGGATCGACGGTTCTGTCGGTCGTCAACGGCCTTGCCGATGCCCGCGCAACGGCAAACGGCGTGACGGTCCGTACCTTCAAGGATGCGCTGGCTGACGGCACCGCCGCCGAACATCTTGTTGCCCGCGATGGGGACGACACGATCGGCCGCATCAACGGCTCGTTCGTGCGCGACGGTTTCGTGCTCGACATCGCTGCCGGCACGGAACTCGCAGCCCCGCTGGAAATCCAGACGGTGCAGAATGCCGGCCAGACGCATACGCGCTTCCCAGTCGTTTTCGGTGCGAACACCAAGGGCACGGTCATCGAGCGTCACACCGCTGTCGGTGAGAATGCTGCCCTCGTCACCTCGATCAGCGATATTACGCTCGGCGATGGCGCCGACATCACCTGGGTCATCCTGCAGACGCAGGGTGCTGCCGATACGCATCTCGGCCAGATCCGCATCACGCTCGGCACGGATGCGCAGTTGCGCCTCTATGTGATCAATGCCGGCGGCAAGCTCGTGCGGCAGGAAATCCATGTCGTCGTCGCAGGCGAGGGCGCGGACCTGAAGCTGCGCGGCATCAATCTGCTCGGCGGCGAGACGCACAATGACGTGACCTTCACGGTCGGTCATGACGTGCCGAACACGACGTCGACGGAAGTTATCCGCAACGTGATCTTCGATCGCGCCCGCGGTGTCTTCCAGGGCCAGATTCGGGTTGCTCCGGATGCCCAGAAGACCGACGCCAAGATGTCGTGCAACACGCTGCTTCTGTCGGACGAAGCCGACTTCTCCGCCAAGCCGGAGCTGGAAATCTTCGCCGACGACGTGCAGTGCGGCCACGGCGCGACCGTGATCGACATCGACCACGTCCAACTCTTCTACCTGATGGCCCGCGGCATCCCGGAAAACAAGGCGCGCGCCATGCTGGTCAACGCCTTCGTCGCCGAGATCGTCGAGGAACTGGAAGACGAGCCGCTGGTCGAAGCGCTGGAAGGCGTCATCGCCGCATGGCTCGAGAAGCACGCCTGATAAAGGACGAACGAGATGGAACACGCCCCCGCAAAGGCCTATGACGTCGAGGCGATCCGCAAGGATTTCCCGATCCTGTCGAAGACGGTCTATGGCAAGCCGCTGGTCTATCTCGACAACGGCGCCTCGGCGCAGAAACCGCAGTCGGTGATCGATGCGATCGCGCATGCCTATTCCAACGAATATGCCAATGTGCATCGCGGCCTTCACTTCCTGTCGAATGCTGCAACCGACGCCTATGAGGCGGCGCGCGAAAAGGTGCGCCGTTTCCTGAATGCCTCCTCGGTTGACGAGATCATCTTCACGAAGTCCTCCACCGAGGCGATCAACACGGTCGCCTATGGCTACGGCATGCCGAAGCTGGGCGAGGGCGACGAGATCGTCCTGTCGATCATGGAGCACCACTCCAACATCGTGCCGTGGCATTTCATCCGCGAGCGGCAGGGCGCCAAGCTGGTCTGGGCGCCGGTGGACGAGACGGGCGCGTTCCAGATCGAAGAATTCGAGAAGTGCCTCACCGAGCGCACCAAGCTCATCGCCATCACGCATATGTCGAATGCGCTCGGCACCATCGTGCCGGTCAAGGAAATCTGCCGCATTGCCCGTGAGCGCGGCATTCCGGTGCTGGTCGATGGCTCGCAGGGCGCCGTGCACATGCCGGTCGACGTGCGCGACATCGATTGCGACTGGTACGTCATGACCGGCCACAAGCTCTACGGCCCCTCCGGCATCGGCGTGCTCTACGGCAAGATGGACCGCCTGAAGGAGATGCGTCCCTTCCAGGGCGGCGGCGAGATGATCGTCGAGGTGACGGAAGATGTCGTCACCTACAACGACCCGCCGCACCGTTTCGAAGCCGGCACGCCGCCCATCGTGCAGGCGATCGGCCTTGGTCATGCGCTCGACTATATGGAAAAGATCGGCCGTGCGGCGATCTCGGCCCATGAGGCGGATCTGCGCGACTATGCCCATGAACGGCTGTCCTCGATCAATTCTCTGAAGATTTTCGGCACGGCGCCGGGCAAGGGCTCGATCTTCTCCTTCGAGCTGGAAGGCATCCATGCCCATGACGTGTCGATGGTCATCGACCGGGCAGGGGTTGCGGTGCGTGCCGGCACCCATTGTGCCCAGCCGCTCTTGAAACGCTTCGGCGTCACCTCCACATGCCGGGCATCGTTCGGCATGTATAATACACGCGCCGAGGTCGATGCCCTGGCCGATGCGCTCGACCACGCCCGCAAGTTTTTTGCCTGAGGAGTAGACCCATGTCCCTCGACGCAACCGAAGAGAAGGTGGATGTCCGCGACGGCATCGTGCATTCGGCAATCCCCGCCGATGAGATCGCCCGCCTTTCCGACGACATCATTTCCGCGCTGAAGACGGTCTATGACCCGGAAATCCCGGCCGACATCTTCGAGCTCGGCCTGATTTACAAGATCGACATCGAAGACGACCGCATGGTCAAGATCGACATGACGCTGACGGCTCCCGGCTGCCCCGTCGCCGGCGAGATGCCGGGCTGGGTGGAAAACGCCGTCAGCGCCGTCGAAGGCGTGTCCGGCGTCGAGGTCAGAATGACCTTCGATCCGCCGTGGACGCCGGACCGCATGTCGGAAGAGGCTCAAGTGGCCGTTGGCTGGTACTAGCGTGATCCCGAAAAGTTGCAGACTTTTCGGACGAGATCACGCGGCAGAAAGTATTGATCCTTTAATACCGCAACACTAAATTTGGATTCGGAAACCGTCGGGCCTTGAACCCGGCCGGTCGAAGGAGATACGGCCCATGGCCTTTGCAGTGATGACACTTACCGATGCGGCGGCCAGCCGCGTCAAGGCGATCGTCGATAATGCCGGCGGCGATGCCAAGGGCATTCGTGTCGGCATCAAGAAGGGCGGTTGCGCCGGAATGGAATATTCCGTCGATCTCGTGACCGAGCCCAATGCCAAGGACGA
The DNA here is from genome assembly GCA_965650295.1 of uncultured Shinella sp. GTDB lineage: Bacteria > Pseudomonadota > Alphaproteobacteria > Rhizobiales > Rhizobiaceae > Shinella. Next base: position 3,940 of record CBFGOD010000169.1, read on the forward strand.
CCTGATCGAGCGCAACGGCGCAAATGTCTGGGTCGCGCCGGAAGCCGTGCTCTATCTGCTCGGCACGCAGATGGATTTCGAGGTGACGACGCTGCGCTCCGGCTTCACCTTCCATAACCCGAACCAGACGTCCGCCTGCGGCTGCGGCGAATCGGTTGAGCTGAAGCCGGCTGACCTTGCGGCGCTCGCCGCAGCGGGCCAACCCACGGTCCGAGCCTGAAATCACAGGGTGCAGGCACTGCAAATCCTTGCACCTTTTCTTTGCCGATAGTTTTGCCTAGTCTCCCGCTGCCGGCGCTCTGACGTCGGTGGTGCCGCAACGGGGAGAGGGCGCGCGATGACCGGCTTTGCCGCCGCACTTTACCAGAACCTGCCGTTTCCGGTGCTCATCGTCGATGCCGCAGCGCATGTCGTGTCGCATAATGAGGCCGCAGCGCGCACCTTCGGCTGGAGCAAGGACCGCCCAGCAGCGGCCGAGTCGCCTGTCATCGAAGGGCCGGATGCCGCCGCCCTGCTCGCCCGCCACGCGGCGACCGGACGTGAAAATGCCTATCCTTTTTCGTTTTGCCACGACAACGGGACGCGCTTCGAGGCGACCGCCCATGTGATCGCCGTTCCGGAGGAGGCCGGCGGCGCGCGCTACGCGCTCCTGCTGCGCAGCCTTCTCAGTGGCGGCAGTCATGGCGAGCAGATCCTGCTTGGCCAGCGCATTGCCTCCGCGCTGGACACGATGAACGAAGGGTTTGCGATCTTCGACCAGGAAGAGCGCCTCGTCATGTTCAACCGCTCCTACAAGGAGCGTTGCGGCCCGGCGCGCGATGCCGTGCGCGTCGGCGCCACGCTGGAGAGCATCGCGCGCGCGGGTATTCGCGCCGGCATGTTTCCCGGTGTGCGCGAAGGGACGCCGGAAGCCGAGGAAACGGTGCGCCAGCGCCTTGAAAGCCACCGCAACACCGACAGCGGCGGCAGCGTCTTCGAGTTCGGCAAGGACCGCTGGATCCGCGGGGAAAGCCATGTCGCCGAAACCGGCGATATCGTTGCGCTGCGCGTCGATGTTTCGGAACTGAAGCGTGCGGAGGCTGCTCTGGAGGAAAAGCGTCGCGACTATCTTTCGCTGTTGCAGATCCTGCCCGACATGATCCTGCGCTTCGACAAGAACTTGACGGTGCGCTTCGTCAACGACAAATATGCCCGTCGTTTCGGTATGGCGGCGGACGATTTCATCGGCACCAACCTTGCCGATCATGCCCGTACGCCAGAGCAGCGTGCCATGCTTGCCGGTATCACGCGCTACACGCGCGAAGAGCCGATGCGCACGCAGGAAATCTGCTCCGTGGCGGCTGACGGCGAGGAGGTGTGGGTGCTGTGGACGGCGGTTGCGATCTTCGACGAGGACGGCGTCGCCGAGGTGGTCAGCGTGGTGCGCGATATCACGGACGCCAAGCGCCAGCAGCAGCAGGTGGAAGCCCAGACGAACGAGCTGAGGCGCAAGAACGAGGCGCTCGACCAGTTCACCGCCACGGTTTCGCATGATCTGAAGGCGCCGTTGCGCCACCTGTCGATGTTTGCGGAGATGATTTCCGAAGATCTGCACCGGGGCGAGCATGACGAGCTGCCCCACTATGCGGATCATGTGCGCAAGAGTGCTGCGCGCATGCGCCGGATCATCGACAGCCTGCTCGAATTTTCCCAGATCACCTATCGCATCGTGACGCCCAAGCCGGTGGCGCTGTCCGACGTGGTGCGCGATGCGCTGGTCTTGCTGGAAACCCATGTGCAGGAAACGGGTGGATCGGTCAAAGTCGGGGCGCTGCCGGAAATCATGGGCGATCAGGAACTGCTCAAGCGTCTTGCGCAAAACCTGATCGGCAATGCGCTGAAGTATCGCCGACCGGATGAGGCACCCGTTGTGCGTGTCTATTGCCGGGAGAAGGAAGAGGGTATCGACCTCATCGTCGAGGATGACGGCATCGGTATAGATCCGCAGCATGTCGCGCGGATTTTCGAAGTCTTTCAGCGGCTTCACCGGGATGAGACGGTCTATCAGGGAACAGGCGTCGGCCTGGCGCTGGCGCGCCGGATCGTCGAAAGTCACAACGGCGTGATCGCGCTTGACACGACGTATGGTCCGGGCGCACGCTTCGTCGTGACGTTTCCGCAACCCGTCAAGTCAAGGGGAAGCGATCGTGGTAAGCCCGGCTAGGAAGCTGATCGTCGTCGATGACGATCCGGTGGATGTGCGCTTCGTCATGCGTGCTTTCAGCGACGCGGGAAGCGCAATCGAGATCACCCATGTGGCCGATGCCGATATGGCGAGCAACCGCCTGGCGACGGAAGCCTTCGACTATATCCTGCTCGACATCAATATGCCCGGAACCAATGGCATGGAGCTTTTGAAGCGCCTGCGCGGCCACGCCCGCACGGCGGTGACGCCGGTCATCATGCTGTCGTCCTCGTCGAATAGGGCTGATGTCAACCGCGCCTACGAGAACGGCGCAAATGCCTATGCGGTGAAACCCTCGACGCTGAGCGGCTACCGGGATTTCGCCGAGGGCTTTACCCGCTTCTGGGTGGACGTCGCCGTTTCGCCCTGACCAGTCCCTGCCCGAAAATGAAAAGCCCCGGCCGATAGGATCGGCCGGGGCAAGCATTTCCGTGCCGTGATTACTCGGCAGCGTCCGCATAGTCCTCGAGCGGCGGGCAGGAGCAGACGAGGTTGCGGTCGCCGTAGACGTTGTCGACGCGGTTGACCGGCGACCAGTACTTGTCGACGCGGAAGGCGCCCGGCGGGTAGCAGGCCTGTTCGCGCGAATAGGGACGATCCCATTCGCCGACAAGGTCTTCCACCGTGTGCGGGGCGTTCTTGAGCGGGTTGTTCTCCCGGTCCATCCGTCCTTCCTCTATGGCGCGGGCCTCCTCGCGGATCGACAGCATCGCATCGCAGAAACGGTCGATCTCCGCCTTGGTTTCCGATTCCGTCGGCTCGATCATCAGCGTGCCGGCGACCGGCCAGCTCATGGTGGGCGCGTGGAAGCCACTGTCGATGAGGCGCTTGGCGACGTCATCGACGGTCACGCCGGCGCTGTCGACCAACGGACGCGTGTCGATGATGCATTCATGCGCCACGCGGCCCTTTGAGGACTTGTAGAGCACGTCATAGGCGCCCTTCAGGCGGGCGGCGATGTAGTTGGCGTTGAGGATCGCCACCTTCGTCGCCTGCGTCAGGCCCGCACCGCCCATCATCAGGCAGTAGCTCCAGGAGATCGGCAGGATGGAGGCCGAGCCGAAAGGAGCGGCCGAGACCGCGCCGGCTTCGCCGGTCGTCGGGTTCCCCGGCAGGAAGGGCGCCAGATGCGCCTTGACGCCGATCGGCCCCATGCCGGGACCGCCGCCGCCATGCGGGATGCAGAAGGTCTTGTGCAGGTTGAGGTGGCTGACGTCGCCGCCGATATCGCCGGGACGGGCAAGGCCCACCATGGCATTCATGTTGGCGCCGTCCATATAGACCTGGCCGCCGTACTTGTGCACGATCTCGCAGACCTCGCGAACGTTTTCTTCAAAGACGCCGTGCGTGGAGGGATACGTGATCATGCAGCACGAGAGGGTTTCCGCGTACTGCTCTGCTTTTGCACGAAAATCGTCCATGTCGATGTCGCCATTATCCGACACCTTCACGACGACGACCTTCATGCCGACCATCTGGGCCGAGGCCGGGTTGGTGCCGTGCGCGGAGGTCGGGATCAGGCAGACGTCGCGATGCGTGTCGCCATTGGCGAGGTGATAGGCGCGGATCGTCAAGAGGCCGGCATATTCACCCTGCGCGCCGGAATTCGGCTGCATGGACAGCGCGTCATAGCCGGTGATGTCGCAGAGTTTTTGCGACAGGTCCTCGATCAGGTGGCGATAACCCAGCGCCTGATCGGCGGGAACGAAGGGATGGATCTCCGAAAATTCCGGCCAGGTGATCGGCAGCATTTCCGCCGTCGCATTGAGCTTCATCGTGCAGGAGCCGAGCGGGATCATCGAGCGGTCAAGCGCGAGGTCGCGGTCGGAGAGACGACGGATGTAGCGCGTCATCTCGCTTTCCGCGCGGTTCATGTGGAAGATCGGATGCGTCAGATATTCGCTGGTGCGCAGCAGGTCTTCCGGCAGCCGGTAGCCCGGCTCGAATTCCGCCACTTCGAAATCGCCGCCGAAGGCACGCCAGACGGCCTCCAGCGTGACGGGGCGCGAGCGCTCGTCGAGGCTGATGCCGATGCGGTCGTCGCCGATCTTGCGCAGGTTCACTTCTTCCGCGACGGCCGTCTTCAGGATGATGCCCTGCAGCTTGCCGACATGGACGGTGATCGTGTCGAAGAAGACTTCCGGCTCGACGGTATAACCGAGCTTCTCAAGGCCCATGGCGAGGCGCACGGTCTTCTGGTGCACGCTCTGCGAGATGGCCTTCAGGCCCTGCGGACCGTGGAAGACGGCATACATCGAGGCCATGACGGCGAGCAGCACCTGCGCGGTGCAGATGTTCGACGTCGCCTTTTCGCGGCGGATATGCTGCTCGCGGGTCTGGAGCGACAGGCGGTAGGCGCGGTTGCCGCGGGCATCGATGGAGACGCCGACGAGGCGGCCGGGCATGGAGCGCTTGTAGGCGTCCTTGACGGCCATGTAGGCGGCATGCGGGCCGCCGTAGCCGACCGGCACGCCGAAACGCTGGGTGCAGCCGATGGCGATATCCGCATCCATGTCGCCGGGCGACTTGAGCAGCGCCAGCGCCAGCGGGTCGGCGGCGATCACGGCGATAGCGCCGGTCTGGTGCAGGCGGGCGATCAGGCCGGTGAAGTCGCGCACATGGCCGTAGGTGCCGGGATACTGGAAGATCGCGCCGAAAACGTCGACCGGATCGAGATCGGTGAAGGGATCGCCGACGACGATGCTCCAGCCGAGCGGCTCGGACCGGGTCTTCAACAGCGCGATGGTCTGCGGGTG
>CBFGOD010000170.1:0-8899 GCA_965650295.1 uncultured Shinella sp.
CGGCGCTTCCTGCCCGTCACGGAGGAGCTGTCGATCCGCGCCGAACTGCTGGAGGACGGTGGCCCGGCCATGTGGGCGGCCTTCATGGAGGAGCTGCGCGCCATCCATACCGACGCCCCGGCACCCACCCGCTCCGTGTTCGGCGAATTGCAGGCCGCCTATGAGGCGACCCTCGCGCGGCGCGCGAACGCGGGCTGATCAATCCTTGCGGAAGACCACGCTGGCCAGCCAGCCTGTCAGGAGCGCCAGCGTCACGGAAAAGAAGCCGTAGGCCAGCGAATTGTTGTAGGCGGCGTTCGAGATCATCTGCTCGATGCCGGTCTTCATGACGCGCAGCGGCAGCGCCTTCTCGCTGATGAACACACCGTCGCGGAACAGATGCGCGCGCACCACATGGGTGCCGTTCGGCACGCTGGCCGGCAGCTTCACGGTCGCCTTGAACAGGCTCGCGCTGATGAACTGCACGCCGCCGGGATCGCGCTGGTAGAACCCGCCGCTTTCCTTCAGCCGCCGGAAAGCCTCGCGGAATTCCGTGATGTTGCTGCCATCGCCGACATAGCCGATCGGCGACAGGCGGATGTGCTGGATGCCGACGCCCACGCCGTTCAGCATGGCGGGGTCGGCGATCGTCTCGACATCGCGCGTGCTCGACAGCGAGTAGGATTCCGGCACCAGTTCGAAGGTCATTGAACGGCGATTGACCCAGATGCCGAAGATGCGCTCCTTGACGCGCACCGTGTTGTTGTCCTTCGGACCTTCCAGCGCCACGACGATATCGTATTTGCGCTGGGCGAGCAGCGAGGGGTCGTATCCCTCGATGGCGCCGAAGATCGTGAGGTCGGCACCGCGGAAATCGGAGGAAATCGCGATCTCGTCGGTGGAGATACCGATTTCGAGCTTTTCCGTGATTTCGGCGGGCTTGTCTTCCAGCACCTGCGCGGCGGCAGGCGCGGTAAGGCCGAGCACGAGAAGAAGCGCGGCAAACCTTCTCATCGATAGACCCCCTCGCTGACGACCGAGTAGATATCGGCCGGCGTCGCGACGAGATCGACGGCAAGGCGGGCGCCGACGGCAAGCACGAGCAGCGCCAAGAGCGCGCGCAGCTGTTCGCCACGCAGCTTCTGGCCGACGCGCACGCCGTATTGCGCGCCGATGACGCCGGCCACCATCAGGATGAAGGCGAGCACGATGTCGACGGCATGGTTGGCCGTCGCCTGCACGATCGTCGTATAGGCGGTGACGAAGATGATCTGGAACAGCGAGGTTCCGACGACCACGTTGGTCGGAATGCGCAGGAGATAGATCATGGCGGGCACCATGATGAAGCCGCCGCCGACACCCATGACCGAGGTCAGGATGCCGATGCAGAAACCGAGGCCGACGACCGGAATGACGCTGAGATAGATCTTCGATTTCTTGAAGCGCATCTTGAGCGGCAGGCGGTGCACCCAGCTGTGTTGGCCGGGCCGGCGCAGCGAGACGGGCTGGTTGTTGGCCGAGCGGCGCAGCGCCCGGATGCTTTCGAGCAGCATCAGCGTGCCGACGGTGCCGAGCAGCGCCACATAGAGCAGCGAGATGACGAGGTCGAGCTGACCGACGCTACGCAGCAGCGCAAAGATCCAGATGCCGACGGTGGCCCCCGCCAGACCGCCGAACAGGAGCACCGTGCCGAGCTTCACATCGAGCGTGCCGCGCCGGAAATGCGACAGCGAGCCGGAGACCGAGGAGGCGACGACCTGGTTGGCGCCCGTGGCAACGGCAACGACCGGGGGGATGTTGTAGAAGATGAGCAGCGGCGTGATGAGGAAGCCGCCTCCCACGCCGAACATGCCGGAGAGGAAGCCGACGGCCGCACCCATGCCGAGAATGATGAAGATATTCACCGACAGCTCTGCAATGGGCAGGTAGACAGTCACAACGAAACCCCGATCGGCAATTTTCCGCGTGCGCGGAGGCTACATATCCGTCAGCCGCATTTCCGTCCTGCCCCGCCGCGGCTCCTGTTCAGCGGTTCATGAATGCAAAGAAGCGCCCTTCCGCGGCAAGGGATGCCCCCTTCCGTCGGCCGGTCGCGCCTTGCATCACGCAAGGATCGGTCAGGAGGCGAGCCGATGCGGCGCGCCCTTTCCCCCTCGTAGACGAGGACGTTTCACGAACGCCTTATCATCTTGGAGAGACATGAATTTTCTACTGCATAATTCCGCAAATCGGGGCCGATTTAAGGATGAAATCGTGCAGCGCACACAAAATGCCACAACGCCTGTTGCACATCGTGATCGGCGTGCGGCGTTGTGGTGAGCGTCATGCCCGCGGGGTCTGGACAAGTCAACCGGAGAAGCCCTTGCTTGAGCCTCTCCCGGCAGAGCCATCGCATATGAAAACCCCCTCTGCCTGCCGGCATCTCCCCCACAAGGGGGGAGAAGGATAGAGGCATGCTCTTCCTTCAATTTTTAATGCGAGCGTGCCGCGATGAAAGTCCCTCCCCCTTGTGGGGAGGGATTTAGGGAGGGGTTTTCGCCAGAGGCGATAGCCCTGCCTCCCCGGCAGAGTGCCGATCAGCCCGGCTGCTTGTTGCGCTTCAGGAGTTCGTTGACCAGCGCGTCGTCGATCTCGCCCGTCTCGGCCTGGCCGACGGACTTCTGGAAGGACTTGATGGCGGCGACCGTCTTCTTGCCCATCTCTCCGTCAGGCGTGCCGGCGTTGAAGCCGTTGTTGTTGAGGATGGCCTGGATGTTGCGGATGGCCTTCTTCATATCGACGCTGGCGGTCTTGGTCGGCTTGCCGACCCATTCGTCGGGCAGTTCTGCCGAATTCGCCTTGTCGTCCAGCGCCTGCGGCTTCCACAGCTCGACCTTCGCCTTGGCGTCGGAAAGCTGCTCGGGACGCATGGCGTTGGCCACCTCGTCGCGCTTGGCACCCGCATCGTGGTCGCCGTCGCGGGCGGCGATGGCGAACCACTTGTAGGATTCGACGAGATCCTGCTTCACGCCGTTGCCGCGCGCATAGAGGATGGCGAGGTTGAACTGGCTGTCACGCACGCCGAGCTCGGATGCCTTCTGGAACCACTTTGCGGCCCCTTCGAAATCCGGCTGTGCCGTGCCGGTGCCCGTGGCGAGCAGGACGGCGAGGTTGTGCATGGCGCTGGCATTGCCCTTGTCGGCCGCCGTCTCATAGAGCTTGCGCGCCCGCTCCAGGTCGCGTTCGACGCCCTGGCCCTTTTCGTAGAGATTGGCGAGGCGGTATTCGGCCGGCGCGAAGCCGCGCGCCGCCGACAGCTCGTACCAGTGCGCGGCCTGCGCCAGGTCGGTCGCCACGCCGCGGCCATCCGTATAGCGCGCGCCGATCTCGAACAGCGCAAGCGGGTCGCCCTCGGTCGCAGCCTTGGAGAGCGACGGCGGGGTAATGGCCTCGGGAACGACGATGGCCGCCGTCTCGATCGTATCGACCGGCGCCTTTTCCGCGGCGGCAGACGTGTCCGTGCCGGCAACCGGCTCGGCTTCCGGCGTCGTTACCGGCTCGAAACCGGCCGTGTCGGCATCGCTGCCGGTCGCGGGCGCTGCCAGCATGTCGGAGCCCGACGTCGCTGTCGGCGCTGTCTCGGCAGCGGCACTCTTGTCGTCGCCGGCAAGTGTGTCGTCCGCCGGAGCGGGATCGGCCAGCGCCTTGCTCTCGACCTTGTCTTCGGCAACGGGAGCGGCACTCGTATCGGCCGTCACGGCCTCGCCGGAACCAACAGTCGTTTCAACCGGCTTGCTCTCGTTGGAGGTGACGGCGGTCTGCTCGACGATCACAGGCGCATCGTCGCCGCTGATGACGGCGGTAACGAGCGGATAGGACATGATCGCCAGAAGCACGGCGCCGACGGCAAGCAGGATCGGCCGGCGATGGCGGGCCAGCGCGGAAGCGGACTTGTCGCCGGCCTTTGCCGGCTTTGCGCCCTTCTTGTTCGGGACGACGCTGGAGATCGCGTCGGTCTCTTCGGCGGCAACCTTGGCGGCGCGGCGGGCGGCGGCGATGTTCTGGGCTGCCTTGTCGCCCTCACCCGGAACCGTCGAGCGGTTGCCCGTCGTCTGGCCGGCGCGCACGCGCTCCAGGATGCGGCGCACGTCAGGCACGCCGGAGCCGGGCTCCAGCAGCTGGTTCGCCTCTTCCGGCGCCAGTTCGTCGACCGGATCGAGCGACGGCGCCGGATCGATCTGGTGACGCTCGGCCGTCACGGGAGCCGCTTCCTTGCGGCCCGGCGTAAAACGACGCTTCAGGCCGGCGAGCAGGCCACCCTTCGGCTGGGTTTCGGCAGCGGCGAGGGCGACAGCCTGCCCGGCGCCATCCTCGACGAGCGACCGTTCCGGCGCCTCGATATGCTCGACCTCGACTTCGGCAAAGCGGCTTTCCTCGCGCGGTGCCTCGGCCTCGGCCTTGCGGGCCGCATTGCCGAAACCGTCGTCGTCGAACGGATAATCGTTGCCATAGAGGCTGGCGGCGGGCTCTTCGGCGCGGCCGAAATCCATGGCCGGCATCTCTGCACGGGGCATTTCGGCCCGCGGCTGGGCGGCCTCGCGGCGACCGAAGGTTTCACGCGGGGCGTCGAGCTGTTCGAGACGGCCGGCGATCTGCACCAGGGTGTCGTGCAGCGCATCGAAGGTGCGCGCGGTGCGCTCCTCGCTGGAGCGGGTCAGGTCTTCCAGCGCGCGCAGGTCGTCTGCGAGGCCGGCGATTGCTTCCATGTCGGCGGCGGCCGCGCTGGCCGGGCCGGCATGGCGATAGGCTTCCATCACGGCTTCCGCCGCCTGGCGGGCCGCCTCGACGATATATTCGTCATTGGTCGCCATATAGTCTTCGATCGTCGCCAGACGGTTTTCGACATCCGGTGAGGTCGCGGCAACACCTGACGACGGCGTGCTGATCAGCGTCGAGAGATGGGCGATCTGCGCTTCGAGACCGCGCAGAGCCTCGTGGTCGCCGGCAGGCGCAACGCGCGTGGCATCAAGACGGTCGGCGATGGCCGACAGGCGGCCTTCGATCTGCGAGAAGCGGTCTTCCTGGAACGGGCTGCCGACGGGGGCCGAATCGAGATTGTCGATGCGGCGGGCCAGCGCATCCAGACGCTCGGCGAGCACGTCGTTGACGCTGCCCTGGTCGAGCGCATCGATCTTGCGCGAGATATCCGAGAGGTAATAGGCGAGCTCGTCGCTTTCGCGGGCGGGCGCGGCCTGCTGACTCTGCTCCAGCATCAGCGACAGCTGCTCGATGCGCTCTTCGAGACGCAGCGCCGCGCGCTCGTTGGAAAGCTCCTCGATGCGGCCGGCCAAGGCTTCGATGCGCAGGCCCAGCCCCTGATCGGGTGCCGGTGCCGGGCGATGGGCGATCATGTCGAGCTGACCGGCGAGATCGGCAATGCGGCCTTCCAGGCGCTGCATCATCGTATTGTCGGCGGAGGCCGACTGCTGCATGCGGCCGGCGGCGGCAATCGCCCGGCTGATCTCGTCGAGGCGTGTGTCGAGACCTTCGAACTGCGAGGTAACCGCGGAAACGAAATGGCGATCGTCCGGCTGCTGGGCCTGACGGGCCAAGATGTCGATGGCGCGCGCGATCGTCTCGATCTTGCCTTCCAACGCGTGGATGGCGGGCGTCGCGCTGACGGCGCCGATCTGCGCCTTCAGCTCGTCGAGCCGGTAGGCGAGCGCCACCAGTTCGTCGTCGCGGGTCTGGTCGAAGGCGGAGAGCTTCTTCTCGACGCCGGTCCAGCGGTCTTCCATGCGGCGCACGGAATCCTCGCGGGCAAGACCGTCAAGCACCGAGCGCAGCTCGTCGAACTCGACGCGCAGGCCGTCCGTCTGGCCCGACTGGCGGCCGAGCTGGCCGATGCCGGCGGAAAGACGCGTCAGTTCCTCGCGCACGTCGTCATTGTTGCCACGGCCCTCGGCCATCTGGCGGATGCCGCGGATTTCCGAGCGCAGCGACTGCATCTCGCGCTCGAGGCCGTCGGCGATGTCCTTCTTGAGATCCTGGCGCAGCGAGACGAGCGCCTTGGCGATGTCCTCGACCGAATTGTCCGCACGGGCGGGCGCGGCGTGCTGAGCGGCATAGGCGGACTGCTGCCCACCATAAGCGGCCTGCTGCCCGCCATAGGCAGCAGCCTGATTGCCATAGGCGGCATGGGCCTGCTGGGCGGCGGCATGATGATCGGTCGAGACGGGGCGGCGCTCCAGACGCTGGGCGACGCGCTCGCGGCCGCCTTCGATGGCGCGCTGGCGCTGCATGATTTCGGAGACCGGATCCTCGCGCAGCGGGATGGCGCGCTGCTGCTCGTAACGGGCCTGCTCGCCGCGCGGCGCATACCGTTCGTCGCTGCGGGGACGCGCGTCGCGGCCGCCGGCCATCAGACCTTCGATGCGGGCTTCCAGGCCTTCGATGGTGCGATTGAGCGCGTCGAGCGAAGAGCGTTCGCCGGGACGTTGCGGGTTTCGCGATCCGTTCATCTTTCGCCTCACTTTGGCGGCCGCCTCGGCCTGCCGGGAGATACGCTTGAAAGCGCTGCCGCCCGGCTGCGCCCTTCATTTCCTTCGGCGGGATCGTCCCTGTCCGTCCCGGCCGAAGCCGGGCACCACAGAGGTGAAACGAGATGATTCCCGATCCCACGCCCTCAGACGCCACAATTCATGAAACGTGGTAAACAAGGGGTTAACCGGCTCGGAAATTTTTTAACGATTTGCTCATAGAATGGCGTTCGGGAGGAAAGGCGACCGGTTGCGGCACAGCAACCCCGCTTGCAAGGCGCATCCGCGCCACACGCACCATCCATCCCGCCCGCCCTCCCTCCGACGAAAAATTCGCCGCGCTTGCGTTTTGACGTTTACGCAAACGTCAAAGTTTTATAGTATCCAGACCCAAGGAGCGGACTCACGTCCGCGGGATAGGTGAGGAACGCGAGCAATGCCGATCTACAAGGCCCCCGTGAATGACACGCTTTTCATCCTGAACGACGTCCTGTCGCTGGAGCGGTACAACAACCTGCCCGGCTTTGCGGATGCAACGGCCGACATGGTGGAAGCGATTACCGGCGAGGCCGCGAAGGTCGCGGAGGAAGTGCTCTTCCCCGTCAATCTCTCCGGCGATCAGGAAGGCTGTGTCCGCAACGACGACGCCACGGTGAAGACGCCGAAGGGGTTCAAGCAGGCCTATGACCTCTACCGCCAGGGCGGCTGGATGGGTCTTGCCGTGCCGGAAGAATTCGGCGGCCAGGGCCTGCCCTATATCCTGCACACCGCCGTCGGCGAATACATGTCGTCGGCCAACATGGCGCTGACCATGTATCCCGGCCTGACGCAGGGTGCGATCGCCGCGATCCTCGTGCACGGCTCCGACGAACAGAAGGCCGCCTATCTGCCGAAGATGGTCGAGGGCACCTGGACCGGCACGATGAACCTGACGGAGCCCCATTGCGGCACCGACCTCGGCCTCCTGCGTTCCAAGGCCGTGCCGCAGGCGGACGGTTCCTACAAGATATCCGGCCAGAAGATCTTCATTTCCGCCGGCGAGCACGACATGTCGGAGAACATCGTGCACCTCGTCCTCGCCCGCATCGAGGGCGCGCCCGAGGGCGTGAAGGGCATCTCGCTCTTCATCGTGCCGAAGTTCATTTTGAAGGACGACGGCACGCCGGGCGAGCGCAACACGGTTTCCTGCGGCGCGATCGAACACAAGATGGGCATCCACGGCAACGCCACCTGCGTCATGAACTATGACGAGGCCAAGGGCTTCCTCATCGGCGCGGAGAACAAGGGCCTCAACGCCATGTTCGTCATGATGAACGAAGCCCGCCTCGGTGTGGGCCTGCAGGGCCTGTCGATTGCCGAAGTCGCCTACCAGAACGCCGCCCACTATGCCCGCGAGCGCCTGCAGGGCCGCTCGCTCTCGGGCGTCAAGAACCCCGAAGGCAAGGCCGATCCGCTGATCGTGCATCCCGATATCCGTCGCACGCTGATGACCATCAAGGCCTGGACCGAGGGCGGCCGCGCCTTCACGCTGTGGACCGCGCTGAAATCCGATATCGCCCACCGCTCCGCCGACGAGAAGGAGCGCCAGGCCGCCGACGACATCCTCGGCCTGATGACCCCCATCCTCAAGGGCGTGCTCACCGACAAGGGCTTCGACCATGCCGTGATGGCCCAGCAGGTCTTCGGCGGCCACGGCTACATCGAAGAGCACGGCATGAGCCAGTATGTGCGCGATGCGCGCATCGCCATGATCTATGAAGGCGCCAACGGCATCCAGGCGCTCGACCTCGTCGGCCGCAAGCTCGGCATGAACGGCGGCCGCGCCGTCATGGCGCTCTTCAAGGAAATCGGCGATTTCTGCGAGGAAAACCGCAATGACGAGACGCTCGCCTATTTCACCAAGCACCTCAAGAAGGGCTTGAACGACCTTCAGGCCGGAACCATGTGGTTCATGCAGAACGCCATGGCCAAGCCCGACAATGCTGGCGCCGGCTCGACCGACTACATGCACCTCTTCGGCCTCGTCGTCATCGGCTACATGTGGGCCAAGATCGCCAAGGCGGCGGAAGCCGGCCTTGCCAATGGTGCGGGCGAGCGGGAGGATTTCCTGAAGAACAAGCTGATCACCGCAAAGTTCTTCATGGACCGCCTCATGCCGGAAACCGCGCTCCGCAAGACCCGCATCGAAGCCGGCGCTGACACCACTATGGAACTGGCGGCAGAGGCGTTTTGAGCAGGTTGTGAGGGGCGGAAGAAAGTTATATATTCGTATAACTTTCCATGGAGGTGACGATGGCGACGTCTACACTGCGCAATGTCGGCGGATCGGTGATGATGACCGTGCCCAAGCCGGTGCTCGAGGAGCTCGGCCTCCAGGCCAATACCAAGGTCGAGGTCCCCGT
>CBFGOD010000171.1:0-8882 GCA_965650295.1 uncultured Shinella sp.
GGCGGTCGCCAGCATCTTGGCGTTGTCCACCTTCTGCTGGTTGCCGGCGGAGAGCGAGCCGATCGGGGCTGCCCCGCCTTCCGTCTTGATATGCACCTTGCGGATCGCGCTATCGACGAGCCCGCCTTCGCGCGACGTGGAGGTGAAAAGGCCGCGCGTGAAAGCGCCGAGGCTGGCAAGCGAGAGATTGCGGCCGACGGTCATGGTCTGCACCAGGCCGTCACGCTGCCGGTCTTCCGGTACCAGCACGAGACCGTCGCGGATGCACTGCGCGATCGTCTGGCCGGTGACGTCCCTGCCCTTCAGCACGACCTTGCCGGCGGTGGCCTTCAGGCGGCCCGCGACGGTTTCAAGCAATTCCGTGCGTCCGGCACCCATCAGGCCATAGATGCAGACGATTTCGCCGGCGCGCACCGACAAAGACATACCATCAACGACCGAATAACCGGCACCGCCCGGATCGGGAACGGTCAGTCCCTCGATGGCGAGCGAGACGGCGCCCATGTCATAGCCTGTCGGCGGGGAACCAAGGTCGAAATTGTCGCCGACCATGTGGCGCACGATCCATTCGAGATCGATATCCTTGCGCTCGGCATAGGCCGTCATCGTGCCGTCGCGCAGCACCACCGCATGGTGCGTAATCTGCAGCGCTTCTTCGAGGTGGTGCGAGATATAGACGATGGAAACGCCGCGGCTGGTGAGGTCGCGGATGACCTTGAACAGCACCTCGACTTCCGAAGCCGACAGTGCCGAAGTCGGCTCGTCCATGATCAGGATGCGCGAATTGACCGAGAGAGCCCGCGCGATCTCGACGATCTGCTGCTGGCCGAGACGCAGGTCCTCGACGGGCGTCAGAGGATCGATGTCCTCTTCGAGTTCTTCCATCAGGAGGCGCGTCTGGCGCTCTTCCTCAGCAAAATCCACGCCCGTGGAGGTCATGATTTCGCGCCCCATGAAGATGTTGTCGCGAACATTCATGTTCGGGGCGAGGCTGAGCTCCTGATGGATGATGGAGATACCGCGGTCACGTGCTTGGGAGGATGACGCGAAGACGACCGATTCCCCATCGAGAATGATGTCGCCCGATGTCGGCTTGACCACACCGGACAGGATTTTCATCAGCGTCGACTTGCCGGCGCCGTTCTCGCCGAACAGGGTCGTCACCTGCCCGCGATGGATATCGAAATTCACGCCCTTAAGGGCATGCACGCTGCCATAGGATTTCGCCACGTTGCGCGCGGCAAGCACCACTTCGCCTTTCGGACCGGCTTCCGGGATCGCGCTCATTGGACGTCGAACCTCACGGGGGTGACGATCCAGCTCTTCGGATTGACGAGCTTGAACACGCCGATGACGGACACGGTCTTGCCGGAAAGGGCGGCCGGGTCGATGCCGCCGAGAACGACCTTCTTGACCTCGTTGTTGATGGCCGAGCCGGCGTCCTGATATTCGATCTGGTTCTTGAACTGGCCGAATTCGATCTGGCCGGTCGCATCGCGCAGATCCGTGCCGTTCAGCGCCGGGCCGGTCTGGACGCGCACCGTCAGTTCGGCCGGAAGGCCTTCGACGGCGATAACGTTGTAGTTCGCCTTGCGCTCGCCGATCACACCGGTGAACTTGACCGGGAAGACCGGGCCGGTGGAGGTCTTGACGCCGTATTTCTCGCTGGCCGCCTTCTTGTCGGCAGCGATGGCCTGCGCCAGTTCGGCCGCGTCGGCCGCGCGCGTCTCGACGCTCTGCTTGATGAGCGGGAACTGCTCCGTGCCGAAGGCTTCCGGCGAGAATTTCTGAACCTGAACGTCGGCTTCCGAGCCGATCTGCACGATCTTGGTGTCAAAGGCCATGGCGCCGACCAGCACGACGGCGGCGGCGATTCCGATCCAGCCGTAGCTGCGGGCGGGCTGAGACGATTTCGGGAGCGTGGCATCAGTCATGTCGGTTGGCCTTGCGGTTGAACGATGGAAGCGTCAGCGGTGGCGCCGGGAGGGGCTCGGCGACAGGAATCGGCTGAGAGACACATCTATGGCGCCGCGGCCTGATATCGATGCCTTCCAAACAGAACATGTCATGATGTCCTCCCCATGAACGACGCCGGCCTGATCTCCTCATCCGCCTTGCGCTGCAGTGCACACTTTTTCGCAGTTGCGATATATGTGTGTGATATGTCCCAATATGTATGTTAACTTATCATAGGCTGTCAATCGATGTTTTTCGGCTACCTTGAAACAATTCAGTTTCTTTTTTCCCACAAGTATCCACGCCGCACAGGCACAAGACGCAAACAGTCACCCAAGTGGCCGGGATATCAAGCAAACCCTCGACGGCACCAGCGAAGATAATTCACAACTGTTTTTGCTCGATAAATCTCGAAATTAAGGCATCCAGGCGAAAGCAAGAGACCCGCCAATCCATCAACCGGAGCGCAAGGCACCAGCGGTGGAGACGCAGTTCGCTCTCTGCAACAACGCCTATCCTTGACATCAAGCATAGCTGAAAAATAATTCGTTGTGCGAAAAATTTTACGAGACATGTGATAACTTTATGGTATGTTTTCCCGTGAGGTTCGCGAGATCCCGTGGTACATTCCTTGAAAGGTCGCCATGACCTTGGCCGAGACGGCCGGAACACCATGCGCTTCAGCGAAAGACGATCGGGAGGATGGAATGCTTTGTTTCGGATCAGGCGAAGCGACGCTTGCTGTCGCAGGCTGCGCGGGTGCGCACCATGGCTGAGACGGCAGACCTGATCATCGGCATCGACGCCGGCACCTCCGTCATGAAGGCTGTCGCCTTCACGCTTTCCGGCCGCCAGATCGCCAGCGCTTCCGTGCGCAACAGCTACAAGACCAGCGAAGACGGTTCCGTCACGCAATCCCTCGACCAGACCTGGCTCGATTGCACGCGCGCCTTGCGCGGTCTCGGTGAAAAGGTCCCTGACCTTGCCGGCCGCGCCGCCGCCATTGCCGTCACCGCCCAGGGCGACGGCACCTGGCTCGTCGGCGCCGGCAACCGCCCCGTCGGGGATGCCTGGCTGTGGCTCGATGCCCGTGCCGCCCCGACCGTCGAGCGCCTTGCCGCCAGTGCTGCCGACCGCCAGCGTTTCGAGGCGACCGGCACCGGCCTCAACACCTGCCAGCAGGGCACGCAGCTTGCCCATATGGACCGTCATTTCCCGGAACTGCTCGCCGGTGCGGAAGCCGCCATGCACTGCAAGGACTGGCTCTACCTCAACCTGACGGGCGTGCGCGCCACCGACCCGTCCGAGGTGAGCTTCACCTTCGGCAATTTCCGCACCCGCTGCTATGATGGCGACGTGCTCGCCGCGCTCGGCCTGACGCATCGCCGCAACTTGCTGCCCGAAGTCCTCGAAGGCACCGAAACCACGCATCCGCTGTCTGCCGACGCCGCCGCTGCGGCTGGTCTCAAGGCCGGCACGCCCGTCTGCCTCGGCTATGTCGATATGTGCATGACGGCGCTCGGAGCCGGCGTGCGCAGCGAGGGCCGCAACGCCGCCTGTTCCGCCATCGGCTCGACAGGCGTGCATCTCCAGGCGAAATCCGTCGCCGATGTGGTGCTGAATGCCGAGCGCACCGGCTATGTCATCGCGCTGCCCATCCCCGGCATCGTTACCCAGGTGCAGACCAATATGGGCGCGACGATCAATCTCGACTGGCTGCTCCAGCTCGGCGCCGATCTGCTCGGCGAATTCGGCGTGACCGTCGGCCTCAACGACATGATCGGCCGCGTCGACCAGTGGATTGCCGCCAGCAAGCCGGGCAACGTGCTCTACCACCCCTATATTTCCGAGGCCGGTGAGCGTGGCCCCTTCGTCAATGCCCGTGCGCGTGCCAATTTCACCGGCCTCGCCAGCCGCCACCGCTATCCCGATCTCGTGCGCGCCGTCGTCGAAGGCCTCGGCATGGCGACACGCGATTGTTACGCCGCCATGGGTGCCCTGCCCTCGGAACTGCGCGTCAGCGGCGGTGCCGCCCGCTCGGCCTCATTGCGCAACACATTGGGCGCCGCCCTCGGTGCGCCGGTGCGCGTCAGCACCCGCGAGGAAGCGGGTGCGGCCGGCGCCTCGATGATGGCGGCCGTCGCCATCGGCGCCTACCGCACGATGGACGATTGCATCGCCGACTGGGTGACGCCCGAGCTTGGCGATGCCGAGCAGCCCAAACCCGAAGACACCGAACGCATGAACCGCCTCTTCGCCGCCTATTCCGAGGTGCGCAGGGGCATCGCACCGGCCTGGGATATCCTGGCCGCACGCTGACGAAACGACAAGTGCGCCGCCCTATCCGGCTGGCGCTGCAGGAGACCCAAATGAACGAGCCCGAGCTTATTGACCTCTTCGTGATCGGCGGCGGCATCAACGGCGCCGGCATTGCCCGCGATGCGGCGGGCCGCGGATTGAAGGTCGTGCTCTGTGAAAAGGACGACTTGGCCGAGGGCACATCCTCGCGCTCCGGCAAGCTGGTGCATGGCGGGTTGCGCTATCTCGAATATTACGAGTTCCGCCTGGTGCGCGAGGCGCTGATCGAGCGAGAGGTGCTGCTCAATGCCGCCCCGCACATCATCTGGCCCATGCGCTTCGTGCTGCCGCACAGCCCTCAGGATCGCCCGGCCTGGCTCGTGCGTCTCGGCCTCTTCCTCTACGACCATCTCGGCGGCCGCAAGAAGCTGCCGGGCACCCGCACGCTCGATCTCAAGCGAGATCCCGAGGGAACGCCGATCCTCGACCAGTACACGCGCGGCTTCGAATATTCCGACTGCTGGGTGGATGACGCCCGCCTCGTGACGCTGAACGCCATCGGCGCCGCCGAAAAGGGTGCGGTCGTCCTGACCCGCTCGCCCGCCACCTCCGCCCGCCGCGAAAACGGCGCCTGGACGGTCACGACGACAAATGCAACGACCGGCGAAACCAGAACCTTCCGCGCAAAATGCCTCGTCAACTGTGCCGGCCCCTGGGTCTCCGATGTCATCAACCGCGTCGCCGGCTCGAACTCGTCGCGCAATGTGCGCCTCATTAAGGGCAGCCATATCATCGTGCCGAAGTTCTGGGCGGGCGCGAATGCCTATCTCGTGCAGAACCACGACAAGCGCGTCATCTTCATCAACCCCTATGAGGGCGACAAGGCGCTGATCGGCACCACCGACATCGCCTATGAGGGCCGTGCCGAGGATGTCTCCGCCGAGGAGACGGAGATCGATTACCTGCTGAAGGCGGTGAACCGCTACTTCAAGGAGAAGCTGCGCCGGCAGGACGTGCTGCATTCCTTCTCCGGCGTGCGCCCGCTGTTCGACGACGGCAAGGGCAACCCCTCCGCCGTCACCCGCGACTATGTCTTCGATCTCGACGAGACCGGCGGCGCGCCGCTGCTCAACGTGTTCGGCGGCAAGATCACCACCTTCCGCGAGCTCGCCGAGCGTGGCATGCACCGCCTCCAGCACATCTTCCCCAACATGGGCGGCGACTGGACGGAAAAGGCGCCGCTGCCGGGCGGCGACATGCCGGGGGCCGATTACGAGACCTTCGCCAACAGCCTGCGCGACAGCTACCCCTGGATGCCGCGCAAGCTCGTGCAGCATTACGGCCGCCTCTACGGCACCCGCACAAAAACGATCGTCGGCAATGCGACCAGCCTCGAAGGCCTCGGCCGGCATTTCGGTGGACAGTTCTACGAGGCGGAAGCGCGTTATCTCGTGGCCAGCGAATGGGCCGAGCGCGCGGAAGACGTGCTCTACCGCCGCACCAAACACTACCTGCACCTGACGGAAGCCGAACGCGCGGCCTTCGCCGACTGGTTCAACGCTGCCCGCCTTGCTGCGGCCTGAGGTTCCCATGCCGCTGACGCTCTCGCTCAACACCAATCCGCTGGTCAACCGCTTCGCCGATCCCGATGACCTCATCGAAACGGTCGCGCGCGACCTGAAGCTGCGCGACCTCCAGCTCACGCACGAATTCATCAATCCGAGCTGGAACGCCGCGACGATCCGCCGGCTGACCCGCCAGATGGACAAAGCGCTTCAAAGCACCGGCGTGCGCGTCACCTCCGGCATGACCGGTCCCTATGGCCGCCTGAACCATTTCGGCCATCCCGATGCGGATGTGCGCCGCTACTATGTCGACTGGTTCAAGACCTTCGCCGATATCATCGGCGATCTCGGCGGCACTTCTGTCGGCACCCAGTTCGCCATCTTCACCTACAAGGATTTCGACGATCCGGTGCGCCGCGAAGAACTGATCCAGATCGCCATCGACTGCTGGGCGGAAGTCGCGGAACACGCGAAGGGTGCGGGCCTCTCCTATGTGTTCTGGGAGCCGATGAGCATCGGTCGCGAATTCGGCGAGACGATCGCCGAATGCATCAAGCTTCAGGATCGCCTGACCGCCGCCGACATGGCCATTCCCATGTGGATGATGGCCGATATCGACCATGGCGACGTCACCTCCAGCAATCCCGACGACTACGAACCCTATGCCTGGGCGCGCGCGGTGCCGAAGGTGTCGCCGATCATCCACATCAAGCAGAGCCTGATGGACAAGGGTGGGCACCGGCCGTTCACCGCCGAGTTCAACGCCAGAGGCCGCATCCAGCCGGAACCGTTGCTGAAGGCCTTTGCCGAGGGCGGTGCTGATGACAACGAGATCTGCCTCGAACTCTCCTTCAAGGAGCGCGAGCCGAATGACCGGCAGGTCATTGCGCAGATCGCCGAAAGTATCGCCTTCTGGGCACCGTATATCGATACCAGTGCATCCGATCTCAAGCTGGGCTGACCGTAACAGGGCTGCTTGCTAAGACTGGACCTGAAAGCGCTTTCGCTTGCTCGAGCAGGACAGGACATCGCCGATGACCGACAATGAAGATTCCCTCGCCGTCCGCGCCGCCTGGCTGCACTATATCGGGGGGTTCACCCAGTCCGCCGTGGCCAAGCGCCTCGGCATTCCCTCGGTGAAAGCGCACCGGCTGATCGCGCGCGCGGTCGCAGAGGGCGTGGTGAAGGTCAGCATCGACGGCGATATCGCCGAATGCGTCAATCTGGAGGTCGAACTCTCGAAACGCTACGGCCTCGATTATTGCGAAGTCGCGCCCGATGTCGACGACGATGCGCTGGCGTTGACGACGCTCGGCCATGTCGGCGCGGATTTCCTACGGCGCGAGATCGAGCGCGGCGAAGTCGCCGTGATCGGGCTTGGCCATGGGCGCACGCTCTCGGCCGCCGTGCATCATCTGCCGCGCATCAGCGCTGGCGGCACGCGCTTCGTCTCGTTGCTCGGCGGCCTCACCCGCAATTATGCCGCCAATCCCTACGATGTCATGCACCGCCTGGCGGCCAAGACCGGCACGCAGGCCTATGTGATGCCCGTGCCGTTCTTCGCCAATACGGAGGAGGATCGCGAGGTCCTGCTTTCCCAGCGCGGCGTCAGCGAAGTGTTCAATCTCGCCCGCAACGCCGATCTGAAACTCGTCGGCATCGGCACGGTCGACAATCAGGCCCACCTCGTCACATCGGGCATGCTGCAGCCAAACGAGCTGGAGGAGATTATCGCCCTTGGTGGTGTCGGCGAATTGCTCGGCCATTTCTTTGACGGCAAGGGCCGCATTCTCGAGACATCGGTGACGGCACGCACACTGGCAGCCTCCTTTTCGGAAGAAGGCGGCGACCGGGTCGTCGCCATTGCCGGCGGTCGCTCCAAGACGGAGGCGATCCGCGCTGTCCTACACAGCCACAAGCTCCATGGACTGATCACGGATGAACGAACGGCGCGCACGCTGCTACAAAGCTCCGCATAGAAAATCACAAAATCACAATTTCAATGTTATAATCTGCCGGAAATGATGTTATATAACTGCGGACAGTGGGAGGACGCGGTGAAACGGGAAGAGCGCAGGCAGGAAATCATCAATCTGCTCGTCGAAAGCCGTGCCGTCGAACTCGATGATATCGCCGAGCGTTTCGGCGTCTCCAAAATGACCATCCACCGCGATCTCGACGATCTCGAACGGGCTGGCGTGCTACGCAAGGTGCGCGGCGGCGCGACGATCGATGCGGGCACCCAGTTCGAAAGCGATTTCCGGTTCCGGGAATTGCAGGAGGCCGACGTCAAGCGGGCGCTGGCCGAGACGGCCGCCGAGCTTGTCGAGCCCGGCATGACCGTGATGATCAACGACGGCTCGATGGCCTCCGTGCTGGGCGACGTGCTCGCGGACAAGAAGCCGATCACCATCATCACCAACAATGCCGCGATCATGGAGCGCGCCAAGGGTCTTTCCGGCGTGACGCTGATTGGCCTCGGCGGCGTCTATTCCTCCAAGTTCAACGCCTATTTCGGCATCGTCACGGAAGAGGCCCTGTCGCGCCTGCGCGCCGACATCGCTTTCATCTCGGCACCTGCCGCATCCGGCCGGCTCGCCTACCACATGGACGAGGCCGTCGTGCGCACCAAGCGGGCGATGATGAAATCGAGCCGGCAGACCTGCCTCATGATCAACAACAGGCGCTTCGGCCACACGGCACTGCATGTGCTCGCCGATCTCACCGAATTCGACACCGTCATTTCCGACAAAAACCTGCCCCACGACACATCAGCCGAACTCGGTGATGAGAAAACCGTGGTCCGCATCGCCAAGGAGACAACACCATGAGCCAGGGCCGGAATTTCTGGGTCGGCACGAGCTGGAAGATGAACAAGACGCTTGCCGAGGCGAAACTCTTCGCCGAGGGCCTGAAGGCGGCCGATGGCGGCCGCCATGCCCGCATCCAGCGCTTCGTCATCCCGCCCTTCACCGCCGTGCGCGAGGTCAAGGCGCTACTCGCCCACACCTCCGTCAAGGTCGGCGCGCAGAACATGCACTGGGCCGATGAAGGCGCATGGAC
>CBFGOD010000172.1:0-8876 GCA_965650295.1 uncultured Shinella sp.
ATGCTCGCCGAGGAGGGCGGCTTCGACGGCACGGTGCGTTTCATCTTCCAGCCTGCGGAGGGGTGGGGCCGGGGCGCGCTGGCGATGATCGAGGACGGCATTCTGCAGCGTTTTCCGTTCGACGAGATCTATGGCATGCACAATCTTCCGGGTCTTCCTGTCGGGCATTTCGAGACCCGCCCCGGCGCCATCATGTCGGCGGAGGACAATTTCGAGATCGTGCTCAGCGGCGTCGGGGGTCATGCGGCTCGGCCGCATGGCACGAATGAGGTGCTGGTGGCGGCCTGCGCGCTGGTCACCAATCTCCAGACGATCGTCTCGCGCCGGCTGAACCCGACCGATATCGGCGTCGTCTCGGTGACCGAGTTGATCACCGACGGCACGCGCAACGCGCTGCCGGGGCTGGCGCGTATTCTGGGCGACGCCCGCAGCTTCCGGCCGGAGGTGAGCGCGGAAATCGAAAAGCAGATGAGGGTGATCACCGAAGGCACGGCGCTGACCTACAATGTCTCGGCCGAGGTGACCTACACCAGGGAATTCGTGCCGCTGCTGAACGATGCGGCGCTGACGGACGAGGCTTTTGCCGCGGCGGCTGATGTCTTTCCCCCGGACAATATCGCCGTGCGCCGGGAGCCGATGACGGGCTCGGAGGATTTTGCCCGTTTCCTCGATTTCGTGCCCGGCTGCTTCGTCTTCCTCGGCAACGGCAAACAATCCGCGCCGCTGCACAATCCTACCTATGATTTCAACGACGACGGCCTTGTCCATGGCATGCGCTTTCACGCAGCCATCGTCCGCCGGCGTCTTCGACAAATCTGAGATTTACAGCTCCTCGAGCGTATCGCCGAAGCGCTCGATGCCACGCAGGCGGGTGCGGCCGGCGGGGCCGGCGCGTTCGATGGTGCGCGTCGTGATGAGGTGGCAGACGGCCATGACCGAGACGTGGTTGAACAGTGCGCCGGGCGCGAGCGTCTGACAGCGGAAGTGCCATGCGGCGCTGGCGCGATGGGCAACGCCTTCATCGGTGATGTAGAGCAGCTTTGCGCCGCTTTTCTCGATGGCGGTCAGGATGGCCTCCATCTGCGCGACGCGGCGGCGCAGGCCGAAGACGATGGCGACATCCTCGCCGGTGACGCTGACGAGATGTTCGCCGAGTGTCTGGCCGGCGCCGGGAATGGCGACGATGTTTTCCACCACCTGCGTCATTTGCCATTGCAGGTAATCGGCGAAGGCATGGCTGCTGCGAAAGCCGAGAACCCAGGTCTTGCGAGCCTTGAGGATCGCATCGGCGACCGCATCGACCTGCGCGTCGGTGATCGTGGCGAAGGTGCCCTCGAGATTGGTGATGCCCTGCGCGACATGGGCGGCGACGGATTGCTCGGCGGCCGCATCGGTGGAGGCGGCGAGGAACAGGCGCGAGCCGGTCTGCCTCTCGTCGCGCGCGTGGCGACGAGCCTCCTCATAGTTTTCATAGCCGAGCCGGCGCACGAAGCGCGTCACCGTCGCATTGGAGACCTGTGCGAGCTTGGCGAGTTCGGAGGCGGAATAGCTGGCGAGCTCGCCCGGAAAGTCGCAGACGAAATCGCCCAGCCGCCGCTCGGCCGGATGCAGGTCGTCGAGCGCATCGCGCACGCGAAACAGAAACGACCGATCCGTGGATCCCATCTTGCTCACCACCTTCTCCCGATAAATCAAGGTTGTAACCGAGCCGGCGCACTTCGCAAGGCGTGCTGCGAAAAGCGCCTACAAAGATTCTTGTAAAATTGTTTTCATGATAGTATTATGTGAAAATTGATTTTCATACTGATGCCAAAGAGGAGGAGACTATGGCAGCAGAAGGCATGGTACAGTCCGGCAAATCATCGCCGGCCATCCGTCAACTGGAGGGCGCGCTGACCCGCATCGGGGTCACACGCGCGCACAAGCAGATCATCGCGCTGGTCTTGATCGGTTGCCTGTTCGACGCGTTCGAGCAGAACACGATCGGCGTGTCCGGCCCGCTCCTCAAGGAGCATTGGGGCCTGACCGGCACGGATATCGGCTTCCTGAACACGATCACCTTCGGCAGCGCGGCCATCGGCCGCCTGCTTTCGGGCATTCTCGGCGACCGCTACGGCCGCCGCGTCATGCTGACCTTCAATCTCTTGCTGTTCTCGCTTGGCTCGGCCGCTTGCGCGCTCGCACCGGACTTCATGTTCCTGTGTATCGCGCGTGCGATCGTCGGCTTCGGTGTCGGTGGTGAAATCTCGACCGCCGTCACCATGCTGTCGGAATTCTGCTCGCCGAAATTCCGCGGAACGGCCGCCGGCCTCGTCAATGTCGGCGCGGGCGGTTTCGGTAACTTCCTGGCGCCCGTCTACGGCCTGATGATCTTCAGCATCTTCCCCGGTGAAGACAGCTGGCGCTGGCTCTTCGCCTCGCTCGCGTTGCCGGCGTTGCTCGTCGTGTTCTATCGCCGCTTCGTGCCGGAAACGCCGCGTTTCCTTGCCTCGCAAGGGCGCATCGATGAGGCGAACCAGGTGCTTTCGGTGCTGGAATCCGGTTCGCTTCGGCCGAAAAATCTCGTGGTCCGCGAATATCTGTCCAAAGACAATGAACAGGACGTACCGCGCACCAAGGGGGCTTGGAAGGAACTCTTCCGTACGCCGTTCCTCGGCCGCATCGTGCCCGTTTCGATCGCCATCCTGATGAGCTACGGCGCACAGCTCTCCGTTCTCACGCTGATGCCTGTTATCTTCGTCTCGATGGGCTACACGCTGCAGGGCAGCCTGCTCTACAGCATGATCATCCAGTCCGGCAGCGTTCTCGGTGCCATCGCGGCCTCGATGTTCGGCTACTACTTCCCCCGCAAGCGGGTGCTGACGGTCGGTGCGATCTGCGCCTGCCTTGCCGCCCTTTCCATCCTGCAGTTCGGCACCACCATCTATCTGGTGCTGTTCTTCGGTGCGCTCTTCCAGTTCTTCGTGCTTCTTCTGAACACCTCGATCTGGATCTATGCGCCGGAACTCTTCCCGACCCGCATCCGCGCCTTCGGCGTCGCCTTCATCCTGGCGACGGGCTCGGCGGCCGGTTCCTTCGTGCCGACCATCTCGGGCGCCCTGTTCGATCACTATGGCATGGGCGGCGTGTTCGGGCTTGCGGCCGCGATGTATGCGGTCTTCGCGATCTGCATCCAGCTCGGCCCGGAAACCTACGGCATGTCGATGGAAGACATCACCCAGCGCGCGGATACGGCAGGGACGGGCGAAAGCATTCCTGCTGTCGAACCCCTGAAGGCAGGAGCATAACGGAAATGGCCCCGCATATACTGTTGATCAATCCCAACAGTTCCCTCGCCACGAGCGACATGATGCAGGCGATTGCCCTCAGGGCCGCCGGCGGCAGGCTCGACGTCAAGGCCGTGACGGCGGATCGCAGCCCGCCGATGATCACGACGCCCGAGCAGCTGACGGCCTCGGCCGCCCAGGTGGTCGAGCTCGGCACGGCGCATGAGCGCGATTGTGCGGGCATCATCGTCAGTGCCTTCGGCGATCCCGGCCTTGCCGACCTTCGCCGCAAGGTCAATGTGCCTGTTGTCGGCATCTGCGAGGCCTCGATGATCGAGGCTTCGCAGGGCGGGCGCCGGTTCGCCGTCGCCACCTCGACGCCTGAACTCGTCGAGGCCATCGATCAGAGGGCGTTCGATCTCGGCCTCGGTCATCTCTATGCAGGCGTCCGCTGTACGGCGGGCGATCCGCTTGCCCTTGCGGCCGATGCCGGTCTTCTGGCCGTGGCGCTGGCCGGTGCGGTGCGCGATTGCATTGATCTTGATGGAGCCGAAGCCGTGATCATCGGCGGCGGCCCGCTCGGCCAGGCCGCCGAGCAGCTGCGCACGCGCTTCGGCAAACCGGTGCTCGGGCCCATTCCCTGTGCGGTGGAACGGGTCTTCGCGCTGATCGAACGCGATGGGGTCATGCCGCAGGCGATCTGAGGTCCTTTTGAATGCATCGTACGATCGGCGGGCCAGTCCCGCCGATCGGCATTTTCACGGAAATGTGTATTCGCCTTGCAAAGCGCAAATCCAAAAGGGTACTGATCGGAATCAGACGGGCAGGGGACGGCTCGTTGGCCTCGCGTATCGGAAGGTGGGACGCATGGAAATTCTGACAGCAGCCGGTCTGACGGCTCTTTTACAGGTCATCGCAATCGACCTGGTTCTTGCCGGCGACAATGCCGTCGTCATCGGCCTTGCCGCCGCGGGCCTCGACCCGGCGCAGCGAAAGAAGGCGATCCTCGTCGGCATCATCGCAGCAACGGTGCTGCGCATCCTCTTCGCGACGGTGGCGGTACACCTGCTCGCCATCATCGGCCTTCTGCTCGCCGGCGGCCTGCTGCTGCTCTGGGTGTGCTGGAAGATGTGGCGCGAGCTGCGCGGCGGCCATGGCAGCGCGGAAGAGGCGAGCCTCGAAGACGCGCCGAAGAAGACCTTCTTCCAGGCCGCGACCCAGATCGTCGTCGCCGACGTCTCCATGTCGCTCGACAACGTTCTGGCCGTCGCCGGTGCCGCCCGCGAGCATCCGAGCGTCCTGATCATCGGTCTGGTGCTCTCCATCGCGCTGATGGGCATCGCGGCGAACTTCATCGCCAACCTGCTCAACAAGCACCGCTGGATCGCCTATGTCGGTCTCGCGATCATCCTCTATGTCTCGCTCGACATGATCTATCGCGGCGTGCTCGAGGTTATGCCCTACGTCGGCGCCGGCTGAGCGTCTTTCGTTTCAGCCCAAACCGCATGTTCCGGCGCGCGATGACAATCGCGCGCCTTTTGCGTTTTCGTCACTCGAACAGGTCCGGATTGGACGCCTCGATCTGCGGCAGGTCGGTGAGGATGCCGTTGAGGTGGCTGCGCATGGCGGCCTCGGCGGTGTCGGCGTTGCGGGTGTCGATGGCGTCGATGATCGCCTCGTGCTCGGAAATCAGCCGGCTCATGGAGTCGGGATGGCGGAGCTGCAAGTTGCAGACCCGGTCCATATGCGCCTTGATATCCGAGATGGCGTTCCAGGCGAGCCCGCAGCCGGCGCCTTCGGCAATGGCGATGTGAAACTGCTCGTCTTCGCGGCGGAAGGCGTTGTGGTCGTCGATGTCGCGGGCCGCTTTCTGGCGGGCGAGGATCGTGTCGATCTTGCGCCGTGTCCAGCTGTCGAAGCTTTCGCTGGCGCGGCGGGCGACGGCGGTTTCGATCGCCTCGCGCACGAAACGCGCTTCCATCATCTGCCGTGCCGAGATGCGCACCACGACGGTGCCACGGTTCGGCCTGATATCAACGAGCTTCGATTTGCCGAGCGCGATCAGCGCCTCGCGCACCGGCTGGCGTGAAACGCCCATGCGGGTGGCGATTTCCTGTTCCGATAACCGCATGCCGGGGGCGAGCTCCAGGCGGATGATGGATTCGCGCAGGTCCCGCTCCACCTGCGCTGCCGCGGTTTCGCCCGTGTCGATCTTCAAGGATTCAAGGTTCACGTCTTTTCCCGCCATCATGCGTTGACATCCATTTGGAGCCACCATACAGTACCATACAATTCATGTGCAACAGAAATCCGGTGGCCTGAAAACCGGATCAACAGGGAGGGGCTGGCGCACTATTGCCGGCCGGAAGACGATATTGCTGTCCAATTTCATTGCACCCGATTCCCGTGACCCGCGGCTGAATATTAAAGCCCGCTATCAGATGCTTGTCGATGGCAAGTCCGTCGATGCGGCATCCGGCCGGACGATCGATCGGGTAAGCCCCGGCCATGCCGGTGCAGTCGTCGGCACCTGGCCGGAAGCGTCGGCGGATGACGTGCGTCTGGCGATTGCCGCCGCGCGTCGTGCCTTCGATACCGGCCCGTGGCCGCGCATGTCGGGCGCCGAGCGCTCACGCCTGATGTTCAAGGTGGCGGACCTTATCCTTGTGCATCAGGAAGAGCTGGCGCTGGCCGAAAGCCTGGAGGTCGGCAAGCCGATCGCCCAGGCGCGCGGCGAGATCGGCTTCTGCGCCGACCTCTGGTCCTATGCCGCCGGGCAAGCCCGCGCGCTGGAAGGCCAGAGCCACAACAATATCGGCGATGACCGCCTCGGCCTCGTGCTGCGCGAACCGGTCGGCGTCGTCGGTATCATCACGCCGTGGAACTTCCCCTTCATCATCGCCTCCGAGCGCGTGCCATGGGCGATCGGTGCCGGCTGCACGGTGGTGCTGAAGCCGTCGGAATTCACCTCCGGCACCTCGATCCGCATGGCGGAACTGGCACGCGAGGCGGGCATTCCCGATGGCGTGTTCAATGTCGTCACCGGCTACGGCGATCCGGCTGGCCAGGTGCTGGCGGAAGATCCCGGCATCGACATGGTTGCTTTCACGGGTTCGGTGCGTGTCGGCACCAAGCTCGGCGAGATCGCGGCGCGCAGCGTCAAGCGTGTCGGTCTGGAACTTGGCGGCAAGGGGCCGCAGATCGTCTTTGCCGATGCGGACCTCGAAGCTGCCGCCGACGGTATTGCCTACGGTGTCTACCACAATGCCGGCCAATGCTGCATTTCCGGAAGCCGCCTGCTGGTCGAGGAAAGCATCCGCGATGCGCTGATGGAGCGCCTGCTCGATATCTCGCGCAAGGTCACCTTCGGCGATCCGCTAAACGAGCGCACAAAGATTGGCGCGATGATCTCCGAGGCGCATGCGGACAAGGTGCATTCCTATGTTGAGGCGGGCGTCGCCTCGGGCGCGAAGCTGCTGCTCGGCGGCGAGCGGGTCGGCAGGGAGGCCGGTCTATACTACGCGCCGACGGTGTTTGCCGGCGTCACGCCCGATATGTCGATCGCCCGCGAGGAGATTTTCGGCCCGGTGCTGTCGACACTGACCTTCAAGACGGCGGACGAGGCGGTGGCGATGGCCAATGCCACGGAATTCGGCCTGTCGGCCTCCGTCTGGTCCACCAATCTCGAAAACGCGTTGCAGAGCATCCGCCGCATCCGTGCCGGCCGCTGCTGGATCAACAGCGTGATCGACGGCACGCCGGAGCTGCCGATCGGCGGCTACAAGAAGAGCGGGCTTGGCCGTGAACTCGGCCGTTACGGCTTCGATGAATATTCCCAGTTCAAGGGCGTGCACGTCACGTTCGGGCGCCCCGCGCCCTGGTTCGGGTAACAGGTTGCCCATAAGGGCGGTCATGAGGAGGAAAACCTCGGCTGGCGAAATCTTTGGTCGGAGCCCGCCAGCCGAGACTTGGGTCTTTTGGACCCGCATTGCACATCCAAAGGGAGGATACGCAAATGAAAATGACCAGGTTGAAAGCCGCGGCAATGGCCGCGGGTCTTGCCACCATGATGGCATCTACGGCGCTTGCCGCAGACGTCAAGGCCACGATGATCATCTACCTCGATCCGAGTGTCCAGTTCTTTAATCCCGTGGTGAAGGGTGCGCAAGACGCAGCCAGCCAGTTCGGCGTCGATCTCGACGTGCAATATGCCAACAATGATCCGGTGCGCCAGAACGACCTGATCGAAAGCGCGACGGCGAGCGGCGTCGATGGCATCGCGGTCGCGATCTCGTCATCGGATGCCTTCGACGAAAGCATCTGCGCGGCCACCAAGGCCGGCATCATCGTCATCGGCTTCAACAATGACGACCTCGATGGCGCCAAGGGCAATTGCCGCCAGGCCTATGTCGGTATGAACGAATTCGCCTCCGGCGTCGAACTCGGCGAACGCATGATCAAGGAATTCGGCCTGAAGTCCGGCGACGTCGTCTTCAACCCGCGCGAAATTCCGGAAGCGAGCTTCGCGGTCGCCCGTGGCGGCGGCATCGAGAAGGCGATGACGGATGCCGGCATCAAGGTCGAGACGGTGCGCGCCGGTCTCGACCCGGCCGAAGCGCAGAACATCATCGCGCAGTTCCTGATCGCCAATCCGAATGTGAAGGCGCTGTTCGGCACGGGTTCGGTCACCTCGACCGTCGGTGCGGGCGCAATCAAGGATGCCGGCGTCAACATCCCGTTCGGCGGCTTCGATCTGGCCGTCGAGATCGTCAATGCGGTGGAATCGGGGGCGATGTTCGCCACCATGGACCAGCAGCCCTATCTCCAGGGCTACTATCCGATCGCCCAGATCGCGCTTGCCAAGAAGTACGGCTTGACCCCGACGGATGTCGACACGGGACAGGGCGCCTTCCTCGACAAGTCGCGCATCAGCTCGGTCAAGCCGCTGATCGGCAGCTACCGCTAACCGGAATGCGCGGGAACCTGCCGGCGTGCCCCGGCAGGTTCTCATCCCCGAAAAAAGATCGAGTGCCAGACCGTGACACCTATCCTTGCCGACAGCGCCGCGCCCCGTTCGCGCACGCAAAGACAATCCATCCTCAAGCAGATCATGGGCATGCCCGCCGGAGCGATCTTCCTCGTCTTCATGGCTTTGCAGATCGTCTGCATTGCCGGCGCATTGCTCTATCCCAATGAGTTCCGCTATCTCTCGCCGCAGAACCTGACGATCCTGATGAAGGCCGTTCCGGTGCTCGGCTGCCTGGCGCTTGGCGCCGGCGTGCTGATGATCGCAGGCGAATTCGACCTTTCCATCGGCTCCGTCTACACCTTCACCGCCGTGCTGATGGCGAGCCTCGTCGGTGCGGGCGTCAGCGCCTTCGTCGCCGCCCCTCTGGGCATTCTGGCCGGCGTCCTGATCGGCCTGCTCAACGGCCAGATCACGATCCGCTTCGGCCTGCCGTCCTTCATCGTGACGCTCGGTGGCCTGTTGTTCTGGCGTGGTGCCGTGCTGCTCTACAATGGCGCCGTGCAGGTGCGTTTCGATCCCGAGCCGGTCTTCACCAGCCTGTTTTCCGGCACGTTTTTGGGCATCAACGCCGCCTTCATCTG
>CBFGOD010000173.1:0-8787 GCA_965650295.1 uncultured Shinella sp.
CGGGTTTCGAGTTTGATGTCGGCGAGCTGGCTTTCTTGCCTGTAGGGCACGAGCCAGGGGCCGATGGAGCCGGTGGCGTCGAAATTCTTGCCCTGGGTGACGTTGAACTTCGCGTGCCGCACCCAGTCGCGGATTGTGCCCTCGTTGCAGAGGGTCAGGGCCGCGATGTGATCGAGCGCGTCGGCTTCGGCGATACGGCGGCCGCCCTTGCCGATGACGATGGTGACCTCGCCCTCATAGTCGAGCTGCGGGCTTTCCGGCGGGCGGATCAGCGGCCGGTCGTGGCCGGTGAAGGAGCGCGGGAAGCGGATGAACAGCGACGGATTGGCAGGCGCCGCCTGGCCGTCCTTGTATTCCTCGTTACGATCGGGAAAATTCACGCCGACGCAGATGATCTTTTCCGGTGCCGGGATCGGGATCTCGTAGGTGATCTCGGAGAGCGGGAAGTCCGGCTGGTGGCCGGCGACGGCCTCGAGAAGCGCGTCGAAGGCATTGGCCTCGACGACTTCCCGAAGGGTCGGGTAGCGGGCGCCGAACCGGGCCGAGAGATCGATCACGCCGGTCTCGGTGATCAGGCCATAGGCGTGACGCTTGCCCGTGGTGAAGCTGGCAAAACGGGGATGGCTCATCTTCTCTTCCTTCACGCAATACCGCCCAAGCAGACATATTTGATCTCAGTGAACTCCTCGATGCCGTAGCGCGAGCCCTCACGGCCGAGGCCGGAGAGTTTCACGCCGCCGAACGGCGCTTCCGCCGTGGAGATCAGGCCCGTGTTGACACCCACCATGCCGTATTCCAGCGCCTCGGCCACGCGGAACACCCGCGACAGCTCCTTGGCATAGAAATACGAGGCAAGCCCGAACTCCGTGTCGTTCGCCTGCGCGATCACATCGTCCTCATCCTTGAACCGGAACAGCGGTGCGACAGGGCCGAAGGTCTCTTCCTTCGCCACGGCCATGTCCGGCGTCACATCGGCAATGACGGTCGCCTCGTAGAACGTGCCACCCAGCGCATGACGCTTGCCGCCCTGCACCACACGACCACCCTTCTTCACCGCATCCGCGACATGCTCTTCCACCTTTTCGAGCGCGGCCGTGTCGATCAGCGGGCCGAGGATAACACCCTCGTCGAAGCCGTTGCCGGTCTTCAGCTTGCCGACGGCCGCCGCGAGCTTTTCAGAGAAGGCATCATAGACACCCTCCTGCACATAGAGACGGTTGGCGCAGACGCAGGTCTGGCCGTTGTTGCGGAATTTTGCGATCAGCGCGCCTTCCACCGCCGCATCGAGATCGGCATCGTCGAACACGATGAAGGGGGCATTGCCGCCAAGTTCGAGGCCGAGCTTCTTGATGGTCGGCGCACACTGCTTGTAAAGCTCCGCACCGATCTCCGTAGAACCGGTGAAGGTCAGCTTGCGCACGGTGGGGTTTGCCGTCATTTCCGCGCCGATCTCGCGGGCAGAACCGGTGATGACCGAGAACAGGCCGGCGGGAAGGCCGGCGCGTTCGGCGAGGATGGCGATCGCAATGGCCGAGAACGGCGTCTGCGAGGCGGGCTTCAGCACCATGGCGCAGCCGGCAGCGAAGGCCGGGCCGGCCTTGCGGGTGATCATGGCATTGGGGAAGTTCCAGGGCGTGATCGCCGCAACCACGCCGATCGGCTGCTTCATGACAAGAATGCGCTTGTCCTTCTGGTGGCCGGGCACGATATCGCCATAGAGACGGCGGGCTTCCTCGGCGAACCATTCGACGAAGCTTGCGCCATAGACGATCTCGCCGGTGGCTTCCGCCAGCGGCTTGCCCTGTTCCATGGTGAGGATGCGGCCGAGATCGTCCTTGTTGTCGATCATCAGCTCGAACCACTTGCGCAGGATGCCCGAGCGTTCCTTGGCCGTGCGCGCCGCCCAGCCCTTCTGGGCGACGGCGGCGGCATCGATGGCTTCCTTCGTCTCGGCGGCACCGAGCTTCGGGACGTAGCCGACAAGCGCGCCCGTCGCCGGGTTCTTCACCGCGATGCCGCTACCGTCAACGTCGATCCAGCGCGTGCCAACCAAGGCCGCCTGCCGCAAAAGGCTCGGGTCTTTCAAGGTCATGGTCACTTCCTTAGGGCGCGATGATCGGCTGCGACTTCAGCTTGGCGTCCTCCGGCTCGACACCGGCAAAGAGGCTGCCGTGTTCGAACCAGGACTTCGGGGCCGCAGCGCCCCACAGCGTCTGGCGCTGCGGGTCCTTGAGATCCCATTTGATCGGCTCGAGATCCGGATCGACGGTCTGGTAGTCCGAGCAATAGATCTCGATGCGGTGGCCATCGGGATCGAGGATATAGAGGAAGAAGGCATTGGAAATGCCGTGGCGGCCGGGGCCGCGCTCGATGTTGGCGACCCAGCCGGTCGTCGCCATCAGGTCGAGCAGGTCGATGATGTTGAGCGGCGTCGGCACCCAGAAGGCGGTGTGGTGCAGGCGCGGGCCGCGGCCATTGGTGAAGGCGATGTCATGCACGCCACCCTTGCGGTGCGTCCAGGCGGCCCAGAGGCGGCCGGTTTCGGCATCTTCGGTATATTCCGTCACGCGGAAACCGAGCTCGTTATAGAAGCCGACGGAGGCATCGACGTCGGGCGAGAAGCAGTTGAAGTGATCAATGCGCAGAGGCTTCACGCCGCGATAGAGCGCATATTTCTGATGGATCGGCGGAAGACGATCCATCTTGGTGTAGAATTCGAGCGGGATGCCCATCGGATCGCGCGTGCGGAAGGTGCGGCCCTGGTAGGGACGTTCGACCCATTCCACCGGCAGGTCCTTGCCCTTGAAGAAATGCGCGGCCTTGTCGAGATCGTTCTCGTCGAACACCTTGAAGCCGAGGTCGCGGGCCTCAGGCTTGTCGGATTTCTTGAGCACGATGCAGTGATGGCCACGCTCTTCCATGGCACGCAGATAGATCGTGTCCTTGTCCTCGTCGGTCACCTGCAGGCCGAGCGTATCGACATAGAAGGCGCGCGACTTGGCGAGATCGGTGACGCCGAATTCGACATGGCTGAGACGCACGATGTTGAAGGGCGGGTAGAGATTGGGCTGCGGTACGGGCATGTTGTCCTCCTCAAGCCCGCCTCGCGACACGAGGACGGGCGCATTCTTGTGGAATAAGCGGGATCAGCCGCCGAGTTTCGGGCCGGCGGCTTAACCGCCGAGTTTCGGGATCGCGTGGGCGCGGGTGGCGAAGGCGATGTTCTTCGTTTCCATGTAGAAATCGAAGGACCAGTCGCCGCCATCGCGGCCGATGCCGGAATTCTTGACGCCGCCGAAGGGCGTCGGCAGGTGACGGACGTTTTCCGAGTTCACCCAGATCATGCCCGCATCGAGATGATCGGTGAAGCGGAAGGCGCGGGTGACGTCAGCCGTCCAGAGATAGCCGGTGAGGCCGTACTGGACGTCGTTGGCGAGTTCCAGCGCTTCGGCTTCGTCCTTGAAGGGGATGGCCGTCAGCACGGGGCCGAAGATTTCTTCCTGGGCGATGCGCATCTGGTTGTTGGCGCCGGTGAACAGCGTCGGCGAGACATAGCAGCCGCCGCCGGGACCGGCGAATTTCTCGCCACCGGCCGCAACCGTCGCGCCCTCGGACTTGCCGATCCCGATATATTCGAGAACCTTCTTCTCATGCACCGGATGGATCAGCGGGCCGACGACGGTTTCCGGGTCGAGCGGGTGGCCGACCTTGATACGCTTGGCCTTTTCCGCGACCAGGGCGGTGAACGTGTCGTAGATGCTCTCTTCCACCAGGAGGCGGGAAGAGGAGGTGCAGCGCTCGCCGTTCAGCGAATAGATCATGAAGACGGCGGCGTCCGCAGCGCGTTCCAGATCCGCATCGGCGAAAACGACCACGGGGTTCTTGCCGCCGAGTTCGAAATGCACGCGCTTCAAGGTGTCGGCGCCCTGCTTCATGATCATCGAGCCGGTGCGGCTTTCGCCGACGAAGCCGATGGCCTTGATGAGCGGATGTTCGGTCAATGCCTTGCCGGCATCCTCGCCGAAACCGTTGACGAGGTTCCACACGCCCTTCGGCAGGCCGGCGCTTTCGGCGATCTCGACGAGAAGTCGCGCCGTCAGCGGCGAGAATTCGGCCGGCTTGTGCACGATGGTGCAGCCGGCGGCGAGTGCCGGTGCAATCTTCCACGTGGAGAGCATGAACGGCGTATTCCACGGCGTGATGATGCCGACGGGGCCGATCGGCACGCGGGTCGTCATGTTGACCTGGTTTTCCGTGCGCAGCGTCTTGCCGTCGCGGGCTTCCGGCGCGCGGTCGGCGAAGAAGCGGAAGTTTTCCGCGCCACGCAGGGCGGCCTTGGCCATGAAGCGCAGAGACTGTCCGGTATCCATGCATTCGACGAAGGCGATCTCTTCGGCGCGCGCGACGATGGCGTCAGCGACCTTGTGCAGGAGTTTCTTGCGCGTGTCGCCCGGCATTGCCGACCATTCCGCGAAGGCGGCCTTCGCAGCCTTGGCGGCACGGTCGATATCGGCTGCCGTACCGCGCGCCACCGTCGCCAGCGGCTTCAGGTCGATGGGAGAGATGCTCTCAAAGGTCGCGCCGTCGCTGCCCGCCACGTCTTCGCCGGCGATGCGGTTCAGCACGCCCTGTTCCTTGAAACGGGCAAGATAGGTGTCCGCCTTGGCGATGTTTTCCTGAAGTTTCGACATGATAGTCCCTGTTACTTGCCGCGCAGGCGCGGATGAATAGCGTTCTTCTTCCAGCTCAGCTCCGCGTCGATCTCGCGGATTTCGAGCGAGAGCGCGAAATGCGGTGTCTCGAAAAGGGGAGCGAGCAGCTTGCCCGCCGTGGCAAACAGCGCCTCGCCGGTGCGTTTCTTCTCTTCCGCGCTGCGGCCCTTGCCGATGCGGAAATTGAGGTCGATGAAGGCGTTTTCCGCCAGCCGGTCGGCGATCGCGTAGTGATCGGCCCTGAGGGCCCGTACACGCACGGCGCCAACTTCGAAAAGGCCGGTTTCCAGCACCGTTTCGAGAAGCGCCGCACAGAGCGCGTCAAGGTCGGTGCGGCCTTCGAGATTGGCCGAATATTCGACGGTGAGATGCGGCATTGTTCCTCCCGACATGCGATCTTTTATTTAACATGTTAAATAGCTGGGCGCTTGTCAAGCGGTTTATATCGCGTCAACCGCCGAAGCTACCGGTCTGTGTGGGAACATGCACATAGTTGCGGTCGAAATAGATCAGCGCATGTCCGTCACGCCTGCTACGGATGTCCACGACCTCGCCGATCAGGATGTTGTGCGTGCCGACAAGGCGCGCCTCCGTCAGCCGGCAATCGAAGGAAACGATGGCGTCGGTCAGCGCCTGGTTGCCGGAAGGCAGGTCCGTCCAAGTTGCATCGGCATACCGCGCCTCCATGTCGGCTTGCTGGCCGGCGAAGGAGGCGGCCAACGTCTTGTGCTCCTGGGTGAGCACATTGACGCAGAAGCGGCGGTTCTCGATGAAGAGGCCCGTTTGTGCCGAGCGGCTGTTCATGCAGACGAGCAGCGTCGGCGGCTCGTCCGTCACCGAGCACATGGCGGTGGCGGTGAAGCCGCCGCGACCGGCGGCTCCATTGGTGGTGATCACATTGACGGGCGCGCAGACGCGGGCCATCGCATTGCGGAATTCGGTCTTGGAAACGCCGATGTCCATGGCACGGTCCTCATTCGGCAGCGTTGGGCAGGGCGTCGTCGCCGAGCGGAGGCAGCCAGGTGTTGCCGGTCCAGCCGCTCTCGTCATAATCGGCCATGCACTGGTCGACGAGGGCTTCCATTTCCTTCAGCCGCCCGCCGCGTTCGGCGCCCTTCAGCACCTGCAGGCGAACCTCTTCCGGCGCGCCGGCATAGTTCAGCTCGTAGAGCGCATGGCGGCCACCGAATTCCGTGCCGGTCGCATCCCAGAGCAGCTTCATGATCTTGATGCGCTCGATATGGCCCATATTGTCGGAGCCGCGGACATATTGCGCGAGGTAGCGGTCGATCTCCGGATTGGCGAAATCCTTGGCCGAGGAGGGCAGGTAGATGAGGCCCGAGGCCACCGTGCGGCGCACGATGTCGATGACCTTCGGATAGGCCTCCGACATGAAGGTGCGGTAGCAGAGTGCTGCTTCGAGGTTCGGCAGCACGGCGCCATTTGCCCAGGGGATCGGATTATAGGCCATGGCGTTGGAGAAGGTCCAGAACTGGTGGCGGATGGCGATGACCTCGCCGAGCATCGCCTGGTTGCCGCGGAAGGCATCGCCGCCAGTGGCGCGCAGCGCCTTGGCGAGCAGACCGGCCAGGAAATCCATCTTCACCGCCAGGCGCGTGCAGCCCTGGAAGCAATAGCCGTGCATGAAGCCCGACGCCGGGTGGAAGGACAGGATTTTGGCCGCATCGCGCAGCACGAGCACGTCCTCCCAGGGCACGAAGACATTGTCGAGCACCAGGATCGCGTCGTTTTCGTCGAAGCGTGAGGACAGCGGATAGTCGAAGGGATGGGCGGCCGTGCTGGCCGTCTGTTCGTAGGAGACACGGCAGAACATTTTTACGCCCGGCGCATTCATCGGCAGGATGAACATGACCGAGAGCGACGGGTCTTCGGTGACGGTCGCCGAGCTCTGCGCGAGGAAGTTATAGTGCGTCAGCGCCGATGAGGTGGCGACGACCTTGGCGCCGGAGACATAGATGCCGGCATCCGTCTCCTTGGTGATATGCACGAAAACGTCTTTCACCGCGTCCGCCGGCTTGTGGCGGTCGATCGGCGGATTGACGATGGCGTGGTTCATGAAGAGCACGCTTTCCTGCGCGCGCTTGTGCCAGGAGAGGGCGTTGTCCTTGAAGGGGCCGTACCAGTCGGCATTGGCGCCGAGCGTGTTCATCAGCGCCGCCTTGTAATCCGCCGTGCGGCCCATCCAGCCATAGGACATGCGCGCCCAATCGGCGATGGCACCCTGCTGGGCGACGAGATCGGCCGAGGAATGGGCGACGCGGAAATATTTGTGCGTATAGCCGCCGGAGCCGGTATCGGTCGGCGAGGTCAGCCGTTCCTGACGCTTGGGATCGTGCAGCGCATCATACATGCGGGCGATGGAGCGGGCGGAATTGCGCATCGCCGGGTGGGTGGTGACGTCGGCGATGCGCTCGCCGTTGATATAGACCTCGCGTCCGTCCCGAAGGCTTGCGAGATTTTCGGCGCCGGTGAACGGCCGGGTCTTTTCGCTGCGATGATCTTCCGCGCGCATGGGGTAGTCCTCCTCAAAAATCCTGACAAATGCTAGGTCGGGGAGATGAGATGCGCCATGGACAAAGCGGGCAATTCGCTGGTACTTTTTCCGGCATGACCACCAGCCGCGATGTCCCTGCCTTTTTCGTCTACGGCGAGCCGAGCCGCGCGCTCGATGTCGGCTTCCTGCATGTCGAAACCGTGATGGAGCGCAAGAGCTTGCATTTCGGGCGGGTCGCGCCGCACAAGCACCCGCTGATGGGGCAGCTCACCTACTGGTTCAAGGGGGCGGGGCGCTACCAGATCGAAGATCGCACTTGGAATTTTTCCGCTCCGGCGATCAGCTTCGTGCCGAGCAACGTGGTGCATGGTTTCGAAGTGGACGAGCAATCCGACGCCATCGTCGTGTCGATCTCCGACGATCTCTTGCGGGCCATGGCTTCGCAGGTGGATCTGTCGCTGACAGAACCCGTGCTGCTGTCCGGCGAGGCCGATACACCGGGTTTTTCGCGCATCGGCGCGCTGCTCTACATGGTGATGGACGAGTATCGTGGTGGGGCGGCGGCGAGCGAGCGGGTCATGGCGGGGCTGATCGGCGTCGTGCTTTCACTGATGGCGCGGCTTGGCGGCACTGTAGGCTTCGAGGCGGCCGCACCGGTAGTGGCGCTCGGGCTGGAGCTGCGCCGGGCGATCGACCGGCACTATCGTGAGGACTGGCCGGTCGGGCGTTATGTCGAGACCCTGGCGACGACGCCGCACCTGCTCGACAAGGCGGCGCGCGCGGTGTTCGGCCAGACGGTGAAGGACATGGTGCTGGAGCGGCGCCTGCTGGAGGCCAAGCGCCTGCTGCGCTTCACCATTCGCCCCATGGAGGATATCGGCCGGGAGATCGGTTTCGAGGATCCGGCCTATTTTTCACGCTTCTTCCGCAAGCGCACGGGGGCATCGCCCACGGACTGGCGCCGGCAGAACTCGGAAGCCGCCGGCGCCGGCTGATCAGGCATCCTGCCAGGTCGGCGACAGCTCCTCGCGGAAGGCGAAGCGTACGAGGTGACGGATCACCACGTCCTTCAGCTGTTCCATGTCCTCGGTATCAGGTGCCGTGAGGTCGATGCGCAGTGCGCCGTCCTCCGTCTTCAGCCGGCATTCGCCGATGGAGAAGGTGATCGAGCCCGCATGTTCATCGAAGGTGACGGCGAGTTTGTGGGCAAAGTGCTTGCAGAGCTGCTGCAGGTATTTGCTGGCATGTTCGGTCGGGATGGTCGTCGTGCTAGATGTCATCAGCTTTTCTCCACGGTCTGGGCGGCAAGGTCGAGGGCGGCGGCGATGGCTTCGGCCGAGGCCGCATCGAGATCGCCGCGTCGCAACCGCAGCCGCAGGGCAAGTTTCAGGTTTTCCATGGCGCGAACCACGGGAGCGGGCACACCCTCGCGGCCACCGGGGCCTCCACCGCCGGCCCGTGCCATCAATTCGTCGATGGCGGTGCGGTTCGCGGCCAGGAAGGCTTTGCCTTCCGGGGTGATGCTGTAGCGCTTGCGCCCGCCGTCGGCCGGTTCGATGG
>CBFGOD010000174.1:0-8749 GCA_965650295.1 uncultured Shinella sp.
CGAAATCGGTTGGGCCATCGGCCTGAAATACACCGACGGCTTTACGAAGCTGGTTCCCACCGTCCTGACCGCCGGCTCCATGGTCGTCAGCATCGTGCTTCTCGGTCTTGCCGTGAAGACGCTGCCCATGGGCACGGCCTATGCGATCTGGACCGGCATCGGCACGGTCGGCACGGTCATTCTCGGCATCGTGCTCTTCGCCGAACCGGTGACTGCGATGCGCATCGGCTGCATCGCGTTGATCGTCACCGGTATTCTCGGCCTGAAGTTCGTCGCCTAAAAGCAATTCCAGCAAAAGTGCGAAGCGGTTTTACGTCCGGAATTGCGCTGATTAACGGCGACGATTGTCGAGGGCGAACGCGCCCGGCCCTGCTGCCGTCAGGTAGAGGAAGACGAAGCAGAAGAGAACAGCGGCATCACCGCCGTTGTTGATCGGAAAGAAGCTCTGCGGCGCATGCGCCATGAAATAGGCGACAGCCATGAAGCCGCAGAGCACGAAGGCCACCGGCCGGGTGAAGAGCCCGATCAGAAGCAGTATCCCGCCCAACACCTCCAGCACGCCCGCCAGACCGATGATGTTCATCAGGTCGCCGAAAGGCTGCTCGGCCGGCGGAAAATTGAAGAATTTCTGGGTGCCGTGCTCGATGAAGAGCAATGCCGACATGATGCGCAAGGCGGCAAGCGCCTGCGGTTGATAGGCTGACAAGCGATCGAACATGGCAGGCATTCCCTTCCGTTTCCCTCAGAGGG
Source organism: uncultured Shinella sp. (assembly GCA_965650295.1). Classification (GTDB taxonomy): domain Bacteria; phylum Pseudomonadota; class Alphaproteobacteria; order Rhizobiales; family Rhizobiaceae; genus Shinella. The sequence goes on from CBFGOD010000174.1 coordinate 751, forward strand.
GAATGTTATCATGCTTCTTCCAGGGATTTTCCAGATCCTTGTTGCGCAGCAGCCGGAGTGCGCGGGCGATGCGCTTACGCGTCGAATGGGGCATGATCACCTCATCGATATAGCCGCGCTCCGCCGCCACGAAAGGTGACAGGAAGCGATCCTCGTACATTTTCGTGTGTTCCGCGATCTTTTCGGGATCGGCGATATCCTTGCGGAAAATGATCTCGACGGCCCCCTTAGCGCCCATGACCGCGATCTGCGCCGTCGGCCAGGCATAATTGATGTCGCCGCGCAGATGTTTCGATGCCATTACGTCATAGGCGCCGCCATAGGCCTTTCGCGTGATCAGCGTGACTTTCGGTACGGTCGCTTCGGCAAAGGCGAAGAGCAGCTTTGCGCCATGCTTGATAAGGCCGCCATATTCCTGGCTCGTGCCCGGCAAAAAGCCCGGCACATCGACGAATGTGACGACGGGAATGCTGAAGCAGTCACAAAAACGCACGAAACGCGCCGCCTTGCGGCTGGCGTCCGAATCGAGCACGCCCGCCAGCACCATCGGCTGATTGGCGACGAAACCGACGGTTGATCCCTCGATGCGGCCGAAGCCGCAGACGATGTTCTTCGCAAAGCTTTCCTGGATTTCGAAGAAATCGCCCTCATCGACGGTCTTGAGGATCAATTCCTTGATATCGTAGGGTTTGTTGGCGTTGGCCGGAACGAGCGTATCGAGCGACCCATCCACTTCTTCCACCGATTGGAAGCACTCGATCTCCGGCACGGGCGACGTGTTGGACTGCGGCAGGAAATCGACGAGGCGGCGGACCTGCAGCAGCGCATCGACGTCGTTGTCATAGGCACCATCGGCAATCGAGGACTTGGTGGTGTGAACCGAGGCGCCGCCGAGTTCCTCCGAGGTCACCGTCTCGTTGGTCACGGTCTTCACGACATCCGGACCCGTCACGAACATGTAGGACGTGTCGCGCACCATGAAGATGAAATCGGTCATGGCGGGCGAATAGACGTCCCCGCCGGCGCACGGCCCCATGATGACGGAAATCTGCGGGATCACGCCGGACGCCAGCACATTGCGCTGGAAGACCTCGGCATAGCCGCCGAGCGCCGCCACGCCCTCCTGGATGCGCGCCCCGCCGGCATCGTAAAGACCGATGATCGGCGCGCGGTTCTTCAGCGCCATGTCCTGGACCTTCATGATCTTCTGGGCATGGGTTTCGGATAAGGATCCGCCGAAAACGGTGAAATCCTTGGCGAAGACGAAGACGGTGCGGCCGTTGACGGTGCCCCAGCCGGTGACCACGCCGTCACCGGCGATCTTGGACTTCTCCATGCCGAAATCGGTGGATCGGTGCTCGACGAACATGTCGAACTCTTCGAACGAGCCCTCGTCCAGAAAGATATCGATGCGTTCGCGCGCCGTCAGCTTGCCGCGCTTGTGCTGCGCATCGATACGCGCCTGGCCGCCGCCCATGCGGGCACGCTCGCGCCGGACTTCGAGCTCGTGGAGAATTTCCTTCATGACGCCTCGGTTCCTCCCGTTATGACAACGGCTTAGCATGAGGGGCTTAGCATGAGGACACCGGTGCTTGAAGGGGCAGTCCCTAGATCGATGGTCTTAGGTGGGCCAGGCCGTCAATCGCAGCTGATCGTCTGGGTGACCACGCAGGGCGCGACCTTCCCGGTGGAGCCATCGGCAAGCGCGCGGGAGCGCACCGTCAGCGCCGCTTCGGTCGGGATGACCAGCGGGCGGTTATCCCGGCGCGAATAGGATTTCACCGGCTTCTGTACAGCAGGCTTGCGCTTGCCGCCGGCATATTTGCGGCCCTTTGCCGGGCGCTTGCCTTCATTGAGCTTTCCGGCCGAGACCGGTGCGAGGCGATAGGCGATGGCCACGCGCTTTGCGATGGCATCGCCGAGCGCCGCATCGCGCCCCCTGGCGGATGGCATGAAGCTGTTGACGGTGAGCGTATTGCGCGCGGAAACGCCGCCCTTCACATCGGACAGCGTGACCGTGACCTGTGCCGAACTCGCTCCATTCGCCGATTGCGTGACCCTGGTCACGCGCACATCCATCGAAGCGCGGTCGAGCGTGACGGCGCGACGCGTCGCGTTGGCGGCACGCTTCAGATAGGCATCGGTGCGCTTCAGCAACGCGCGCGGCACATCGGCATCCCCGCTGACGACGACCTTGCGGATATCACGGACGGGAAAACCCTCGGCATTTGCACAAAGCGGCACGGAAATGGCGAGGCAGACGGAAAGAACGGCGCGGAGAAGGAACTGCATGGGACTCGGTGCGGGTCGGCTATAGCTGTTGGACGATGCGCCAAAATGGAGCGGAAATCTTAAGAAAGTCTGGTCAGCGCGGCATTTCGGACAGCACGGACGCGGCAACGTCCAGCTCCTCGCGGCGCAGTTCGCGACGATGGAAGGCTTCCTCGTCGGTGCCCCAATGCTCGATCTGCCAGTCCTCATCGATATGGGCAAGCGACCAGGCCTTGTCGGCATCGATGACGCCCTCGGCGAAGGCGAGGCCCAGCAGCGCGGAGCCTGTCAGCGTCGTGACGGTGTGCACGCAGGCAAGCGCCAGCGGATCGCGCCAGGCGGAGAGCGCGGCGGCATAGGCCTCGATGGCAGGCGCCGGCTGCTCCTGATGCATCACGCCCTCGACGAGGATGAAGCGGATGCCTTTGCCGTCCGCCGCCCAGCGCAGCACCGGATCCCAGCCGTCGCGCTGGCGCGCAACGAGACCCTCAGGCGAATCCGCACGGTAGCAGAGCATGTCCGTGCCGGCGAAACGCACGATCTCGTCGAAGACCGCATCGAGATTTTCCGTGACGCCATCGATCGCCGTGTTGACGAGGCGCGTCACCGGCATCTTTGCCGGATCGATTTCTTCGGCCTGCGCGTCCCATTCCGCCATAAGGCGATCGGCGATTGCCTGGGTGGGGACAGCCAGCAGCTTCTTGCCGGGCGTGCGCACCGGGCGGCCGTCGAGCAGGATGCGAAACCCCTCCTCCGCCTTGTCGGTCGAGACCTCTTTATAGAAGCGCTTGGGCAGCGGCCGCTTCATCTGGATCTGCGCGCGGCGCACCGGATCGGGATCGCTCATCGCATCGGAAAGATCGCTCAGGATGTCACGCATCAGAAAGTCTCCAACCAGTCGAGAAGGTCTGCGGGCGTGCGCAGGATGTGATCCGCGCCGGCCGCGACCAGTTCGGGCACGCTGGCATAGCCCCAGGAAACGCCGATGGCCTTCGCCCCGGCCGCCTTCGCCATCTGCATATCGTAAATCGCATCGCCGATGACAACCGTGCGGGCCGCATCGATACCCGCTTCACTGCAGCATTCCGTCACCATGGCGGGGTGCGGCTTAGACGGGCAATCATCCGCCGTGCGCGAGACGAAGAAGGTCTTGTCGAACCCGTGGGCGGCGCGGATGAGATCGAGGCCTCGGCGGGATTTTCCGGTGACGGCGCCGATCAGCAGATCCTCCTGGCGTTCCAGTTGCGCCATCATCTCGGCGATGCCGGGAAACAACGGCTCCTGGAAGCCGGGTTCGGCGCGCACGCCGGTATAGGTCGCCTTGTAATGCGCCGTCATCGCCAGCGCCTCCTCGTCGACATGCGGCTTGCCCTGCATGCGAGCAATGGCGATGTCGAGCGTCAGGCCGATGATCGCCTTGGTCTCGGAGATATCCGGCCGAGCATGGCCGAAATCGACAAAGGTGCGGGCCATGACCTCATGGATCAGCCGCGCGCTGTCGACCAGCGTGCCGTCGCAATCGAACAGGGCGAGCCGCATCAGTCTTCCTCGTCCCCGGCCGTCTGGTCGAAACCGAAAAGGTTCCAGGTCTGCACCATATGCGGCGGCAGCGGTGCTGTGACGCGCAGGCGCCCGCCATTGGGGTGCGGAATGTCGATGCGGCGGGCATGGAGGTGCAGACGGTTCTGCACGCCACCCGGAAAGGCCCAGTTGAGGTCGGCCTCGAAATATTTCGGATCGCCGATGATCGGATGACCGATATGCGCGGCATGCACGCGCAGCTGATGCGTACGGCCGGTATAGGGTTCCATCTCCAGCCACGCATAGTTCTGCGCGGCCTGCTCGATGATGCGGTAGAAGGAAACCGCGTGATCGGCGCCATCCTCGCCGTGCTTGGCGATGCGCATGCGGTCACCATCCGGCGTCTGTTCCTTGACGAGCCAGGTCGAAATCTTGTCCTCGCGCTTCTTCGGCACGCCCATCACCAGCGACCAGTAGGTCTTCTTGGTATCGCGCTCGCGGAAGGCGGCGGTCAGCTTCTGTGCGGCGCCGCGCGTGCGGGCGATGACGAGCACGCCAGACGTGTCGCGGTCGAGCCGGTGTACGAGGCGCGGCTTCTCGCCCTTCGGGCTGGTCCAGGCCTCAAGCATCTGGTCGATATGGCGGTTAACGCCCGAGCCGCCCTGCACGGCGATGCCGGCCGGCTTGTTGAGCACGATGACCTTCTCGTCCTCATGCAGCAGCATGCGGGAGAGCAACTCGTGATCGGAGGAATGTTTCAGCTCGCGGCCGGCGATCGGCCCGGCCTTCTTGGCATCGACCTCCATCGGAGGGATGCGGATCATCTGTCCCGGCTGTACGCGAGTGTCGCTCTTGACGCGGCCGCCATCGATGCGCACCTGGCCGGAGCGCAGCAATTTCTGGAGCGGGCCGAAGCCGAGACCCGGATAGTGGACCTTGAACCACCGGTCGAGGCGCATGCCCGCCTCGTCGCTCTCAACCTGCTTGTGTTCGATGCCTGCCATGTCCAGCCTTCTTTCGTTGCGCCGTGCTTTAGCGCAAGAACCAGCGGAGGGGAACAGTCTTAGAACGCGCGGAAGGTCAGCGTGGTCAGCGAACGCACGATGCCGGGGATGGAGGCGACGTGGTCGTTGATGAACTTGCCGATATCCTCTTCGCTGTCGACATAGACCTTGAGGAGCAGATCGTATTCGCCGCTGGTAGAATAAAGCTCCGAAATGAGTTCCGTAGCGTAAAGCGCATCGGCGACTTCATAGGTCTTGCCCGGAGCGCATTGCAATTGCACGAAAATCGGCTTCATCGGTCCTCCCGCGCCATCGGCGGCATGCTTTTCCTATGATCGCAATCCCGGACGCAAAACCACTGCACACTTTTGCTGGGATTGCTTTTGCCGCCCGATTCCGGCGGCATTTCCGCTCTCTTATGACGGAATTTTCACGGCAAAGGCAAGGCCGACCGAAATTCGTACAGATCGTTAAAACTCGATGAAAATGCAACTGCCGCGTTTCATACACGCGAAAGGCGCAAATGATAAATTGCACGAACCTGAACCAACTCTCGTTGAACGCCATGACTCAGATCGTGACAGTTTCGCCCGCCACCGCCGCCTATGCCGCGCAGGGCATGAAGATGCAGACGCGTGCGAACACGCTGTTCGAGCAGCGCATCCACACCTGGAGCGAGGACGCGAAGCTGCGTGGCGATGCGCGCACCGTCGCGGTGCTCAACATCATCCAGCCGCCAGCGCTCGCTCTTGCGCTCATCACCGCACAGGGCATGACGCCCCAGGTGACCGTTGCAGAAGCCCAGCGCCTCTATGACGAGAACGGTGCACCCGTCCCACCGGAAACCGCCTGATCCTCCCTTGGGAATAACAGCCGTCCTCCAACCAACTTGAGGCCCCGATCCGGGGCCTTTTCTTTGCCCCTTTCCCCGAACGACAAAAATGTGCTCGCCAGCGACGCCGCCTCTTGCCAAAACACGGGCAAGGCCGTTATCTGGAGCCAACCTCGCTGGGAGAAACCGGCCGCCTCTGGATGAGGCAGCGCCGGTGCCGAAGGAGCAACCGCCCCGGAAACTCTCAGGCAAAAGGACCAGCAAGGTGCCGTCATAACTCTGGAGAGAAGCGCGAAAGCGCTCGCCGAAGGGATAACAATCTCAGGCGAAGGGACAGAGGGGGCTCAGGAGAACGGCGCAGCTGCGCCTGATTATGAGCCGGCGTCCCGTAACTGGGCGCCCAGGGACTGGAGGGCGCCTTTTGGACGGATCGTCTGAACTCAAGAAAACACCGCTTCACACGCTGAACGTATCGCTCGGCGGCCGCATGGTGCCGTTTGCCGGCTACGAGATGCCGGTGCAATACACGGCCGGCGTGATGAAGGAGCACCTGCACACCCGCGCCGCCGCCGGCCTGTTCGACGTCTCGCATATGGGCCAGGTCACCGTGCGCGCCCGCTCCGGCGACAATGCGGACGCCGCCCGCGCGCTCGAAACGCTGGTGCCGGTGGATGTCATCGGCCTCGGCGAAGGCCGCCAGCGCTATGCGCTCTTCACCAATGACGAGGGCGGCATCCTCGACGACCTGATGATCGCCAACCGCGGCGACCATTTCTATGTCGTCGTCAACGCCGCCTGCAAGGATCAGGACTTCGCCCATATGCAGGCGAAGATCGGCGACGTCTGCGAGCTGACGCTGCATGACGACCGCGCGCTGGTCGCCCTCCAGGGGCCGCATGCGGAATCCGTGCTGGCCGAACTCTGGGCCGACATTTCCTCCATGCGCTTCATGGACGTGCGCGCCTGCGACCTGCACGACGCCGACTGCATCGTCTCGCGCTCCGGCTATACCGGTGAGGACGGCTTCGAGATCTCCATTCCGGCACATCTTGCCGAAACCGTCTGTCGCCGCCTGCTCGACCATCCGGACGTGCTGCCGATCGGCCTCGGCGCCCGAGATTCGCTGCGCCTCGAAGCCGGCCTCTGCCTCTATGGCAACGATATCGACACCGGCACGACGCCCGTCGAAGGCGCACTCGAATGGGCCATCCAGAAGGTTCGCCGCAAGGGCGGCGAGCGTGAAGGCGGTTTCCCAGGCAGCACCGTCATCCTCGACCAGCTTGAAAACGGTGCGGCCCGCCGCCGCGTCGGCCTCCGGGCCGAGGGCCGTGCGCCCGTGCGCGCCGGCGCCGTGCTCGCCACGGATCCCGAGGGCGAGGATGTCGTCGGCACGGTCACTTCGGGCGGTTTCGGCCCCAATGTCGATGGCCCCGTCGCCATGGGCTACGTGACCAAGGCGGCCGTCGCCCCCGGCACCCAGCTCTATGCCGGCGTACGCGGCAAATTCCTGCCCGTGACCGTCGCCGCCATGCCCTTCGTCAAGAACACCTTCAAACGCTGACACCGGCGCACCCAACCAAAATCATTCCGAGAGAGGAACACACATGCTGAAATTCACCGAAGAACACGAGTGGCTGAAGATCGAAGGTGGCGTTGCGACCGTCGGCATCACGGTTCATGCCGCCGAACAGCTCGGCGATCTCGTTTTCGTCGAACTGCCGGAAGTCGGCGCGACCTTCGAAAAGGGCGGCGATGCGGCCACCGTCGAGAGCGTGAAGGCGGCTTCCGACGTCTATTGTCCGCTCGATGGTGAAATCGTCGAAGTCAACGAGGCGATCACCGCCGATCCCTCCCTCGTCAACAGCGATCCGCAGGGCGCCGGCTGGTTCTTCAAGCTGAAGCTTGCCAATGTTTCCGATGCCGATGGCCTGATGGATGAAGCCGCCTACAAGGAGCTTGTCGGCTGATGTCTCTCCCCAAGGACTTTGCCTTTACCGATTACCAGCCCTACGACTTTGCCAACCGTCGCCATATCGGCCCCTCGCCGAAGGAGATGGAGGCGATGCTGAAGGTGATCGGTTATCCGAGCCTCGACGCGCTGATCGACGACACCGTGCCGAAATCGATCCGCCAGGAAAAGCCGCTGGAATGGGGCGCGCCGATGACCGAGCGCGAGGCGCTCGACAAGCTGCGCGAGACCGCCAGCCGCAACAAGAAGCTCGTCTCGCTGATCGGCCAGGGCTACTACGGCACGATCACGCCGCCGGTCATCCAGCGCACCATCCTGGAAAACCCCGCCTGGTACACGGCCTACACGCCCTACCAGCCGGAAATTTCTCAGGGCCGCCTCGAAGCGCTGCTCAACTACCAG
>CBFGOD010000175.1:0-8594 GCA_965650295.1 uncultured Shinella sp.
AAGACGGGCTCGTGATGGTGCCGCCCTTCGACAATGCGGCGGTGGTTGCAGGACCGGCAACGCTCGGCCTGGAGATCGTGGACGCCATGCCCGAGGTCGCCACGGTTCTCGTTCCGCTCTCCGGCGGCGGGCTTGCCGCGGGCGTTGCCGCGGCGGTCAAGGCCCGGTCGCCGAAGACACGCATCATCGGCCTTACCATGGCACGCGGTGCCGCGATGAAGGCGAGCCTCGATGCCGGCCGGCCGGTCCAGGTCGAGGAAGTCGAGAGCCTTGCCGATTCCCTCGGCGGCGGCATCGGCCTCGACAACACCGTTACCTTCGCGATGTGCCGAGCGCTGCTGGACGATGTGATCCTGCTTGAAGAGGAAGAGATCGCCGCCGGCATGCGGCATGCTTACTCGCAAGAGCGGGAAGTGATCGAGGGCGCGGGGGGCGTGGGTATCGCTGCTTTGCTTGCGGGCCGCCTGGGGCGGCTGGACGGGCCGGTTGCTGTGATCCTCTCCGGCCGCAACGTGGATATGGCCCAGCACCTGCGGGTCATCAATGGGGCGGTCGATCCGTTCCGGGAGGACGCGGCATGACGAAGATGAAAATCCTGACCGAGACGGAGTTGCGGCGCATCGTTCCGCTCGATCTCGAAGCCATCGCCTGCGTGGAGGAGGCGTTTCACGCGCTTGCCACCAAGGCCGTGGTCATGCCGCCGATCCTCCGGCTCGACATGCCCGACCAGCGCGCCGAGGTGGATGTGAAAACCGCTTATGTGCCCGGTCTTGACGGGTTCGCCATCAAGATCAGCCCCGGTTTCTTCGACAATCCAGCGATCGGCCTGCCCAGCACCAATGGCCTGATGGTGCTTTTCTCAACCAAGACCGGTCTGGTGCAGGCGGTGTTGCTCGACAATGGTTACCTGACGGATGTCCGCACCGCCGCCGCCGGTGCCGTCGCAGCCCGCTATCTTTCGCGCCCGGATGCTTCGGTCGCCGCTATCTTCGGTGCCGGCATGCAGGCCACATTGCAGCTCGAAGCTCTAAGCCTTGTCCGCCCCATTCGCGAAGCGCGCATCTGGGCGCGCGATGCGATGAAAGCGGAAGCGGTGGCCATGGAGTTGACGGCGAAGCTCGGTTTCCCTGTGCGTGCCGAGACCGATGGTCGTGCGGCGGTCGCCGGTGCCGATATCATCGTCACCACGACACCATCCGAAACGCCGATCCTGAGGGCTGAATGGCTTCAGGCCGGCCAGCATGTCACCGCGATGGGCTCGGATGCCGAGCACAAGAACGAGATCGAGCCTGCCGTCATCACCGGCGCCGGGCTCTATGTCGCCGACAGCCTCAAGCAGACGAGGCGGCTCGGTGAACTGCACCATGCCATCGATGCGGGCCTGGTGACGGAAGGCATGATCTTCCCTGAACTCGGCGAGATCATCGCCGGGCGAAAACCGGGCCGCACCGGCCCCGATGAGATAACCGTGGCGGATCTGACCGGCACGGGCATTCAGGATACGGCCATTGCAACGCTCGCAGCCGCCCGGGCGGCTGCGGCGGGCGCCGGCACGGCCTTCGAAAGTTGAGACCGGCTTTTCGCCGGGTATAGAGGAAAAACCGATGAAACAAGCGAACCTGAAGTTCACGCTTCCGGAGTATCAAGCGCGTCTCGAAAAAACGCGCAAAGCCATGGAAGCCAAGGGCATCGACGTGCTGATCTGCAGCGATCCGTCGAACATGAACTGGCTGACCGGTTATGACGGCTGGTCCTTCTACGTCCACCAGTGCGTCGTCGTCCCACCCTCGGGCGAGCCGATCTGGTACGGCCGAGGACAGGATGCCAATGGCGCGAAGTTCACCGCCTATCTGAAGCATGAAAACATCATCGGCTATCCCGACCATTACGTGCAGTCCACCGAGCGCCATCCGATGGATTATCTTTCGGCAAAGCTCGCCGAAAGGGGGCTGGACACGCTGACGATCGGCGTCGAGATGGACAATTACTGGTTCTCCGCCGCCGCCTTCGCCTCTTTGACAAAACATCTGCCGAATGCCCGCTTCGTCGATGCCACCGCGCTCGTGAACTGGCAGCGCGCGGTGAAGAGCGAGACGGAAATCAAATATATGCGCAATGCCGCGAGGATCGTCGAAAAGATGCATGAGCGCATCTTCGACAAGATCGAGGTCGGTATGCGCAAATGCGATCTCGTTGCGGAAATCTACGATGCCGGCACGCGCGGCGTGGAGGGCATCGGCGGCGATTATCCGGCCATCGTGCCGTTGCTTCCGTCGGGCGTGGAAGCGTCCGCGCCGCATCTCACCTGGGACGACCGGCCGATGAAATCGGGCGAGGGCACCTTCTTCGAGATCGCCGGCTGCTACAATCGCTACCATGTGCCGCTGTCGCGCACCGTCTTCCTCGGCAAGCCGACGCAGGCGTTTCTGGATGCCGAAAAGGCGACGCTCGAGGGCATGGAGGCGGGACTTGCCGTCGCAAAGCCGGGCAATACCTGCGAGGATATCGCCAATGCCTTTTTCGGCGTTCTCAAGAAATACGGTATCGTGAAGGACAATCGCACGGGCTACCCGATCGGCGTTTCCTATCCGCCGGACTGGGGCGAACGCACGATGAGCCTGCGTCCCGGCGACAAGAGCGAGCTCAAGCCCGGCATGACCTTCCATTTCATGACCGGCCTGTGGCTCGACGACATGGGTTTCGAGACCACGGAGAGCATCCTGATCACCGAAACCGGCGTCGAATGCCTCGCCAATGTGCCGCGCAAGCTTCTCGTGAAGGACTGAGCCATGCCGGAACGCACGCTGCGCCCGTCGCCGATCACCCCCACGGGCGATTTCTCGGCCGAGGGGGTGCAGCACGGCTTCCTGCGCCTGCCCTATAGCCGGGACGATTCCGCCTGGGGCTCGGTGATGATCCCGCTGACGGTGGTGAAAAACGGGGAGGGGCCGACAGCCCTTCTCACCGGCGGCAATCACGGCGACGAATACGAGGGGCCGATCGCGCTCTTCGATCTTGCGCGCACGCTCAAGGCGCAGGATGTGACCGGCCGCGTCATCATCATTCCCGCGATGAATTACCCGGCCTTCCTTGCCGGCACGCGAACCTCGCCGATCGACAAGGGAAACATGAACCGCAGCTTTCCGGGCGCGCCGGATGGTACGGTCACATTGAAGATCGCCGACTATTTTCAGCGCACGCTGCTGCCGCTCGCCGATATCGTGCTCGATTTCCATTCCGGCGGCAGGACGCTGGACTTCCTGCCTTTCTGCGCCGCCCATATCCTGCCCGACAAGCAGCAGGAGGCGAAGGCCTTCGACCTCGTCAGCGCCTTCGGCGCGCCCTGGTCGATGAAGATGCTGGAGATCGACGCGGTCGGCATGTACGACACGGCAGCCGAGGAAATGGGCAAGGTCTTCATCACCACGGAACTTGGCGGCGGCGGCACGGCCACGGCGAAAAGCGCTGCAATCGCCAAGGCAGGCGTCGCCAATGTGCTGAAGGCGGCAGGTGTCTTGAAGGGGGCGGTCGAAGCCACCGAGACGACATGGCTCGATATGCCCGATGGCGATTGCTTTTCCTTCGCCGAAGATGGGGGGCTGATCGAGCCGCTTTTCGATCTCGGGGATACCATCAAGACCCATGATGTCGTCGCCCGCATCTACCCCACCGGCCGCACCGGCGTGCCGCCTCTTGAGGTGAAGGCGAAGATGGACGGTATCCTGGCGGCCCGCCATTTTCCGGGTCTGGTCAAGCCGGGCGACTGCGTCAGCGTGCTCGCAGCGATCGTGACGGGGTGAGCGATCCAGGCATCGACAGGCCGTCCCGTCATCGACGACGCGGGCGGCTTGCCCGCGGCCCCGGCATGGGCGCCTAGATACCACCCATGCAAAGATATTTCATCTCCAGATAGTCCTCCAGACCATGGCGGGAGCCTTCCCGGCCCATGCCGGATTGCTTGACGCCGCCGAAGGGGGCGGCTTCGGAGGACATGCGCCCGGTATTGATGCCGACCATACCGTATTCCAGGGCCTCGGCGACCCGCCAGACGCGGCTGAGATTGGAGGCGTAGAAATAGGCGGCGAGGCCGTAGATCGTGTCATTGGCCTCGCGCACCACCTGGTCGGCATCCGTAAAGCGGATGATGGGGGCGAGCGGTCCGAAGGTTTCTTCCTGCGCGATGCGCATGTCGCGGGCAATGCCGGTCAGCACCGTCGGCGCGAAGAAGGTGCCGGTGCCTTCGATCCGCTTTCCGCCGCAATGGACGCTGCCGCCTCGCTCGACCGCATCGGCGACATGCGCCTCGATCTTGGAAAGCGCGCGCGTGTCGATCAGCGGGCCGATGGCCACGTCGGGATCAAAGCCGTCCCCGACGGAAAGCGTCCTGACGCGCGCGGTGAATTTCTCGGCGAATTCGTCATGCACACCGGCCTGTACGTAAAGCCGGTTCGCCGAAACGCAGGTCTGGCCCGCATTGCGGAATTTCGCCTGGATGGCGCCGTCGACCGCGGCATCGACATCCGCATCGTCGAAAACGATGAAGGGGGCGTTGCCGCCAAGCTCCAGGCTGAGCTTCTTTACCTGATCGGAACATTGACGCATCAGCAGGCGGCCGACTTCCGTCGAACCGGTGAAGCTGATCTTGCGGACGCTTGGATTGGTGCAGAGTTCACGACCGACGGCGTCGCCTTCCGAGGCGTAGATCAGGTTGACCACACCGGCCGGAAATCCTGCTTTTTCCGCAAGTGCAAACATTGCCCCGGCCACAAGGGGCGTCTGTTCGGCCGGCTTGAGCACCACCGTGCAACCGGCCGCCAGCGCTGGCGAGATTTTGCGCGCGACCATCGACGCGGGGAAGTTCCAAGGCGTGATGGCGCCGACCACGCCGATGGGTTGCTTGATGACGATCATGCGCCGATCGCGCGAGGGCGCGGGGATGGTCTCGCCATAGATGCGGTTGGCCTCCTCTGCATACCATTGCAGATAGGCGGCGGCATGCGACACCTCGGATTTCGCCTCGGCGAGCGGCTTGCCCATTTCGGCGGTCAGGATGGCGGCGAGATCGTCCGTGTGGCGCACGATCAGCTGGTGCCAGCGCCAGAGCGTATCTGACCGTTCACGGGCCGTGCGGGCCGCCCATTCGGTCTGTGCCTCGGCAGCGCGCTCAATGGCGGCCCGGGTCTCGGCAATGCCCATATCCGGAATTTCGGCGAGGAGTTCGCCGGTTGCGGGGTTGAAGACTTCGAATGTCGCGCCGCCTGCGGGCAGGCCAAGCCATGCCGGGTCGGCGATCGCTGCAAACAGGTCGCGATTTTCCAGGCGGCGAATGAGGTTTTGTGTCAGGGGCACGTGGCATCCTCCCGGTCAGCTCTTCCTGACGCAGAGATATGAGAGCGAAGGGCTCTTCGCAATCGGGAAATTGTATCGATTTTCAATTGGTTGTCCCTCCCGATTGCCGAAACATCGGACCGTCCGGCAAATCGCGTCACACTTGTAACTCCCACGAGGCCGGTCCGTGGCGGTAGGCTGCTTTCCGATCGAACGTTCGCAGCAGGATGATGATCGTGACGACAAGCACTTCAAGCAACGGCGTCCGCTGGCTTGGCCTGTTAGCCTCGCCGACCTTCGCTGTGATGATGTCTGTTTCGATGTTTGATGAGCCGCAGGCACCGATATGCGGAGAAGGCAGCGGTCTGGCGCCGTTCAGCAGCATGACGGTGATGTATCTGCTGATGGCTCTCTTCCACCTGGCGCCCTGGTTCAAACTTGCCGGGCGCCCCTCAGCACAAGGAGAATGATGATGCGACACGAGATTGTTTCACGCGAGGAATGGCTGAAGGCGCGCCACGCGCTGTTCGAAAAAGAACGGGCCATGACCCACGCCCTTGACGCGTTGCGTGCGGATCGCCGGAACCTTCCTTGGGTCCGGATCGAAAAGAACTATGTTTTCCAGGGCGCAGACGGACAGGTCGCCCTTGAAGAGCTTTTCGACGGACGCAACCAGCTTGCAATTTATCACTTCATGCTTCCGCCGGGCACCGATCACATCTGTCCTGGCTGCGCCTATACGATGGATCATGCCGATTCTGCCCGGCAGCATTTCGAGCACGCTGATCTTTCCTTTGCCGCGGTGTCTCGGGCGCCCATGGCCCGTATCAGGGCCGTGCAGGAGCGCATGGGCTGGACATTCCCTTGGGTTTCGGCAGGCGACGGCGATTTCAGCTATGATTTCGGCGTATCCTTCGCGCCGGAGGATCGGGAGGCAGGCAAGGCCCTCTACAATTACGGCCTGACGACGATCAAGCGCAGCTCCGACATGTTCGGCCTCAGCGTCTTCGTGAAAGACGAGAGCGGAGCGATCTTCCATAGTTATTCGACCTATCACCGCGGCACGGAGCTCCTGATGGGCACTTTCAACTGGCTCGACCTGACACCCAAGGGGCGGAATGAAGCCGAAGGCACCATGAACTGGGTGCGGTTGCATGACGAATACGGAAAATAGGGTCGGGCACCGCGGCGCCCGATGTCCGAAAACGTGCCGGTCGAGGCGCCCATCCGCGCACGGCGGGTGGATGCTTCGATGGAAGGTGGCGACAATGGTGCAGATCTAGGCTATGCGGTGGAGCCGTTTCCGATCCGGTTCGGCCTATCTCGACAAATCGCCCTGAAAGAGATCAGCAGACCGCCAATGCTGCGAAGATTGTATAAATGGGTTCTGTCCCTTTCCGCCCGCCCGACGGCGCAGATCTGGCTTGCCGTGATCGCCTTCGTCGAAAGCTCCATTTTTCTTGTGCCGGCCGATGTGCTGCTGCTGCCGATGGTGTTGACGCAGCCGAAGAAGGCATATCGATATGCGGCCATCGCCACGATAGCGTCCGTGCTCGGTGGCATCGCGGGTTGGGCGCTTGGGTACTTCGCCTATGAAACCGTCGCGAAGCCGATCCTGTCCTTTTACGGTAAGCTCGCCGAATTCGAGCATTTGAAAGCGTCGATCGACGATCGCTGGATATTGCTGATGATGATCACGTCGGGGATTGCGCATCTGCCGCCGATCAAGGTGGTCACGATACTGTCGGGCGCGGTTCACATGAGTTTGCCGGTCTTCATCCTGTCCGCCACGGTGACGCGAGGAGCGCGTTTCTTCCTGTTTGCCTATCTAGTGCGCCGGTTTGGCGAGACCGTGGCGCTTTTCATCGAGCAGCGATTGAACCAGGTCGTGCTGATCGTGGCTGCTTTGGCGGCGGCGGCCATTCTTCTGTCAGGCAAATTCGTGACGATTTGACCGTGCCTGGCGCGGGCCGATGCGACATGCCGCCCGACGGAACTCGGGCGGCGGGTTTTAGGAGGCCCGATCCATCGATCAGGATGTGCCGCCGGCAATGGCATAGGCAGCTTCACCCCGCGCGCAAGCGATCACGATATGCCCATACGGCGCGCGCCATTCACTGTGGACATGCGTATTCTCGTCCAGATCGAGGGTCACGCTGACATCCGTGCCCTCCTGCCGGAACGGGACCTGCTGACCGTTCACCGTCAACCAGAGAAGCGGCGTCCGGCTCTGTGCCTGTATCGACAGCCGCCTGCGTCCGGTCTCATCGGAAACCATCGAGGCCGTCAGTCTCAGGCTGGTTGCATCCGGCAGATTTCCTCCGGCGGAGGCCGGAAGACTAGGGAGCTCGGGTGTCCGCGGCGGCGGTTCACGGTAGATGCCCGTCTTTTCGAAGGCACAGGCATAGGCGAGCAGCGCGGTATCGTCCCAGGCCCGGCCGGCAAAGGTCAGCCCGGCCGGCATCCGGATGTCTTCCATCATGCCCATCGGAACGGTCACTGTCGGAATGCCGAGATGGCGGATCGCCAGGTTGCCGTTTGCCACCCAAGTGCCGTTCCGCCATGCGAGGTCGGCCGAGACGGGGTTTATGTCGGCATCGGCCGGGCCGATATCGGCAACGGCCGGGAAGATTACTGCATCCAGCCCCAATCGGTCCATCCAGGCTTCCAGATCGATACGGCGTGTTTCTTCGAGCCCCCGAAGTCCCTCGGCAAGCTCGGGGATTTCCTCAAACGAAGCGACAGGGTGGTCTCTGAGGTGGGCAGGATAGTCGGCGATGTGATCATCGAAGCCGTGATAGCGGTCAGGCAGGCTGCCCTTCGGCGCGGGGAAAATACGGGCTCTATCGACATCGACAAGCCGCGACAGCTTGGGATCGGCGTTTGCCGCGAGAAAGTCATCCCAGGCCCAGGCGGATAGATCCACGATTTCGCGGTGCAGATAGGCGGCGCTGACGAGGCCGCGTGTCGAGATGGTCGGTGCGCCCGCTCGATCTCCCTCGTAGTTGCTGACGACGGGAAAGTCGGTGATCACGACCTCAGCGCCCGCCGCTTCCAGTGCCGTGCGTGCTGCCGCGCAAAGGGCAACCATCGAGGCGCGGGTTTCGATACGCTGGCCCGTCGGCCCGCCGATCCCCACCTTCGCTTCGACGTAGGCGTCGCGCGGCCGCCCGCGCATCGCGATGAACGCGCCCAGGAACGGGATGAACACCGGCGCGCCGGCGGGAATCCCTTCGCGCCGCAGCACCACTACGGGACCCATCTCG